>RZZF01000186.1 GCA_009929975.1 Clostridia bacterium | reverse complement strand
CTCTAGAATATTCTCATAGAAAAAGTCATAGGTTCCGTGATTCTCATTCGGACCGTAGAACGCGATTTCTTCAGCCGGCCAATCAGAACGGATATCAGACCATTTCACCTTGTCATCCACGTGATAGGTTCCGGAAAGATATAGATCGACAACCTCTTCACGTGTCATCTCCGTGGCCCAGTCATTATCTTTGCTGATGACAAAAGTCAGTCCATCCAGTGCCAGTTTGATTTCCATGACATCCGTGTCATAGTCAAACCCCTGTTCAGCCAGTTGGGCGATCTCTTCTTCCTTGATTGCTCTTGACGCGTCGGACAGATCAGTCTCACCCGGTATAAATTTCTTGAAACCCGCGCTGGACCCGGCACGTCCCACCTGGACGTTCACATCCGGCTGCTCGTTGGTCATGTACATTTCCGCGATATGCGCCATCAGCGGGAACACGGTGCCTGAACCATCGATGATCACAGTGCCTGACAGAGCCTCGCCATTGTCCGGCTGATTGTCGCCGCTACCGGTTGTGTCCGCTGCCCCGCAGCCGACCATACCCAGTACCAGCAACGCTGTCATGATCAGCAAAATTACTTTCTTACCCATACGTTTCTACCTCCATTCAATGCCTGCCGCCCTGCGGTCTGCATTTTTTCGAACCCGCATCACCCCGTGATGCCAATGAATATCCACTTGTTACAGGTTCAGGTTAACAAGCGCCGGTTATCAGAAAATCAGCGATTCGTAAAATCGAGGTAAAATCGTACAAGTTGAAAATTTATCGTTCTGCCGTCTGTTCTGAATCCGGCGCCTTACGCAGCGGATCAAGTTCCTTACGGCGATAGGAAATCAGACTGTAGAGACTGCCGCAGATTCCCGTGCCGATAAACATGACCGCCATGCCGCTGCCCGGTCCCCGACCGACCAGCGAACCCAGAAATCCGGCCAGCGGCCGCCCGGACTGCATCCAGGGCTCAAACACATAATCAGCGAGAAACCCTCCGAGCAGAATGCCGATCGGAATGGATCCGAACTGCAGCGCGTTGCGGACCGCGAAAACACGGCCCTGCATCGGTCGTGGTACATTCTCATACAGGATGACATTCTGGCCGGCGATGATGAAAGGAATCGGAAAACTGGCCATCAGTCCGGCTAGCGACCAGACCACAACCGATTGTCCGAATCCCATCAGCAGATCACCGAAGAAAAAAGAAAACGCCGCCCCGAGATAGATCATCTTAATCCGGTCACGGGTGAATCTGCCGGTTGAAACCATCAAGCCACCGAGGATTCCGCCAATTCCCAGCATCGCGTTGACAATTCCCATGACCATGCTATTCTGCCCACTCCTGGCCAGCAGCATCGGTGAAAGGATATTCTCATAGGTCAGGCGTGAAAAAAAGTTGATCAGGGCGAGGGTCAGAACGGTGATCCACAAGCCGCGGTTATCGCGCAGGAAGCGAAACCCGGTCCGGCAGCCGACCAGCGCGGATTCCTTTTTTTCACCATCGTAGGGCGCCTCTGGAATCGGAATCAGCAGCAGGAGAATCGTGAAGGCGAACAGGAAACTGGCAAAATCAACACTGAGGATGATCGGCAATCCGCCCAAGGCGTATAGCGCGGCGGCCAGAACCGGCGTCAGTACCATGATCAGGTTATCGGAGAATGAGCTCATGCCGCTGATCTGTGCCAGTTTTTCACGCGGTACCATCATGCCCCGGGCCACCTGGGAGGCCGGTACCTGAACCGCATTCATCAGCCCCAGCCCGCTGTTGACCAGATAAATATGCCAGACCTGGAGCGCGTCCTGCCGGCTCAATACCAACACCAGCAGTGAGGTGATCGCCGCGAAGGCATCAGCCGTCAGCATGATGGGCTTTTTGCGATGCTGGTCAACAAATGATCCCGCCAGCAGACCAGCCAGTAGATAGGGAACATACATGAAAAAAGTCATCAGCGAGACCACCATTGCCGATCGGGTCTGCTGATAGGCCCATAAAACCAGGCCGAAGCCGGTCATCGCGCTTCCCAACTGGGAAACAGACTGGCTGAGCCAGAACAAAACGTAACGCTTGAATTGCTGAGTCATTGGTTCTGTACTCCTTATCGATTATTTCCAACGTGAATCGATCAGCACAAAATCCAATGTGGATGAATCAGTTAACAGTTCTCTGTACAGGCTTCACCCTTCATCGGACCTTGTACAGAGTTCATGGCTCAAATCAATGGTAAAATCGTGTTTCATCGTCCAGCCTCCGGCGGCAGACCGCCTGTCCCGACATCCCGATCAGTTCATCGGCATGGGCTTGCCCATGTAGTCAATATACCAGTTTTCCCGGTGGACCTCAATTTCACCGGTCATCAGGCCGACAAGGCCGCGTGACGCTTCGTCCGGCTCGATCTGGGCGGTTGTCCGGCCCATATCCGTATTCATCCGGCCGGGGTGTACCGAGTAGAAATCACGGTCTTTGACCGAGGCATTGAGAATGCCGCTGACTTTCGTTGCGGCCATTTTTGACAGGCCATAGGCTGGAACCCAGGTACCGCACTGCTTCAAACCGGTTCCTTCTGATGTAATAATGAAAACCTTCGCGCCTTCTCTGAGGATAGGGTAAAAATGTTTGACAACCACCACCGGACCAACCGTGTTGACATCGAGTGTCCGGCGCAGATCTTTGATATCAGCCTGATGCAGCAGCGTTGTCCGGTCGCTCGGCAGCAGGACGCCGGCATTATGGCACAGCGCGTCAATCGTTCCGAGAAACGCATGGCACTGCTGAGCACCCGCCGCGACCTGTGCTTCATCGGTCACATCACCGTCGAAAATCAGCAGCTGTAACGGAAACGCCTTTTTCAAGGCATCCAGTGCATCGTTTCGTGTTGTTGTACCGGCCGCGACCTGATGGCCTTCTTGTAAGAGATCGCGTGTCAGACATAATCCAAGGCCGCGACTAGCACCCATAACGACAAATTTCATAAAATGCCCCCCTCATGAATGCCGTTCGCACAGCAGTCAGCGTTGATTTATCGTGATTTGTCACCACAATGGTACGTCATTTTAGGCAATCTATCAACAGAAGCAACTGAAAAGATTGTATTTTCAATTTGAAATGCTATTATGTAGGTATAAAGCGATAAAAGAGATCGGGGGAGGTGCCCATGAACAAGACCATTGAACCTGAAAACCCCTGGAATCGCGAGAATACCGTCTCGATTCTGGAGATTTACGATCTGGACAGCGCGTCACGTGAAGTGCTCGCCGAAATTGACGATGTGATCGAAGCACCAAACTGGACACCGGATGGCCGGCAACTGGTCTACAACCGCCAGGGCCGCCTGTTTCTATTTGATCTGGCAACCAGAGAAAGTTGTGAGATTGATACGGATTTTGTGGACAACTGCAACAATGACCATGTCCTGTCACCGGACGGATCGATGATCGCGATCAGCCACGGAACCAAAGAGGATGGAAAATCACGCATCTATACTGTCAGCCTGTCCGGCGGTGTGCCGCGCCTGATCACACCACTGGCCCCCA
Source organism: Clostridia bacterium (assembly GCA_009929975.1). GTDB lineage: Bacteria > Bacillota > Clostridia > Saccharofermentanales > UBA5734 > SLHU01. Next base: position 605 of record RZZF01000186.1, on the reverse strand, counting down.
GCTATCTTCACGGCTGGTCACCGGACGGTACAACACTTGCCTACTGCGCGGAACGAAACGGTGAGTACGATATCTATACTATTCCGGTCGAAGGCGGCGTGGAGACACAGCTGACCGACGCGCCGGGACTCAATGACGGTCCTGAATACGATGCCAGCGGCGAATTCATCTGGTTCAACTCGGTCCGAACCGGTCTGATGCAGGCCTGGCGGATGAAGGCCGACGGCAGCGGGCAGACCCAGATGACATTTGATACCGAGTGGAATACCTGGTTTCCCCATATCTCACCGGACGGTCAACAGGTGGTCATGCTGTCGTACCATAAAAACGATGTCAAGCCGGGCGAGCATGTTCCGAACAAACATGTCGAGCTGCGCCTGATGGACACAGCGAGCGGTGACGTGACAACAATTGTCAAATTGTTTGGCGGCCAGGGAACGATCAATGTCAACTCCTGGGCACCCGACAGCCGGAAATTCGCGTTTGTCAGCTATCGTAAACTGTCCTGATTCTAGGGAATTAACGGCCAACTACATGAATCTGGTCAGTGCACGCACAACCAACGCAGCCCAGCTCTTTCTGGCAACCATTCCTGTTCTCATGGT
>RZZF01000185.1 GCA_009929975.1 Clostridia bacterium | reverse complement strand
CCCATGATCTGTGACACCCGGCAATCCTGCGATACAGGGCTTATATCGAATCAATTTAACAATGTTTCACCAGTCGTGTCAACCTGACACGGACAGGACACAGCGCGTGTTCACGGGTCCGGCTGACCGGTCTGACTGTACATTTCAGACCCGTTCGTGTATAAATAAAACAGACTGTCCATCTGAGGAGGCCTTTGATGAAGTGTTCCAAATGCGGTACTGATAATCCGAGCGGGAAAACCATCTGCCGTCAATGCGGTAATTTTCTCTATTCCGCCGAACCGCGCAATCGGGTGGCTCTGACCAAAGAGCAGCGAAAAGAGCGGCGGAAGACATTAATCAAGAACAGTTTTTCCGGCTGTCTGTGGACTGGACTCGTTCTACTCGCCATGCTGATCGTCCTGAGTCTGGTCAGTTTCCTGCTGGTCCGCTATATTCTGCCGGATGAATACATCGACAGCCTCGTCCGGACCACGGCATCTGACACACTCGTCCCCGGACAGGATGCTCCAGACAGCGGCAACTGAGCCCAATTGAGATCATTCTTCACGATGATCCGGCTGATGCTCTTCCATCTGTGGATGAGACATCATCGGTTCAAAGCGCAGGTCCTCGGCCAGCGCTTTTTCTTCGTTATCCGCCACTGCGGCGACCGCGTCTTCGCAAAGCACCATCTGGCTGTTCAGGCTGGGCTTGCCCCGTCGGTCAATCCTCAGGTAGGAGCCATCCGGCTGCATCAGACGTGCTTTCACGGTATCGGCCAGCTGCAGTTCGAGGATCCTCATGATGCGCGCGCGGATCAGGTCATCCTGAATCGGAAACATCAGTTCAATCCGACGGTCAAGATTTCGCTGCATCCAGTCGGCACTCGACAGGAACAGATCGCCCAGTCCATCATGATAGAAATAGAAGATCCGGCTGTGTTCGAGAAATCGTCCGACAATGCTGCGGACCGTGATATTTTCCGACAAACCGGGAACTCCCGGCCGCAGACAGCAGATTCCCCGCACGATCAGGTCGATCTGAACACCGCTCTGGGAAGCCTGATATAAGGAGTCGATCAGGTCAGGATCGACCAAAGAATTCACTTTAGCGATGATTCGCGCCGGCCGGCCGGCTTCTGCCAGGCGGCGTTCCTGCTCAATGCGCCGCACAAACTCATCGCGCAGCCAGAACGGCGCGGGAATCAACTTATGCCAGCTCAGCGGCGCGCTGTATCCGGACAGCATATTGAAAAAAGCGGTCGCGTCTGAGCCGATACTCTCAGAACAGGTGAGCATGCCGAGATCCGTATACAGCCTTGCCGTTGTATCGTTGTAATTTCCGGTTCCTAGATGAACGTAACGGCGGATCCCGTCCTCATCCTGGCGGACGATCAGGGTGATCTTGCTATGCGTCTTCAGCCCGACCTGTCCGTAAATCACATGACAGCCGGACTGCTCCAGTTTACGGGCCCACTGAATATTGTTCTCCTCATCAAATCTGGCCTTCAACTCAACCAGCACCATGACCTGCTTGCCGGCCTCTGCCGCCTCCGCCAGATACTGAATGATCGGTGATTGGCCGCTGACACGATATAAAGTCTGCTTGATCGCCAGCACATCTGGATCTGACGCCGCCCGCCGGATCAGTTCAATAATCGGGCCAAACTGCTCAAAAGGATGATGCAGCAGGACATCCTGCCGCCGGATGACCTCGAACAGGTCGGCGTTATTCAGAAGTGGACTGGGCTGAGACTCATATGGCTGGTATCGCAATTCTTCCAGTCCTGGCAGTTTCATCATCTCATTCAGACTGGTCAGGTCGAGCGGTCCGTTCAGGTTATAGATGTCTTCAGTGTCCACCTTGAGCGCGATGATCAGCTGTTTAAGCAGATCCTGGTCAAAGCCGTCCTCAATTTCCAGCCGGATCACTTCACCCCATTGCCGCTGTTTGAGCTGCTTTTTGATTTCAGTCAGCAGATCGGCCGCCTCTTCCTCCTCGATATCCAGATCCGCGTTGCGCATGACCCTGAAGCACCAGGACTTGCCGGCCTTGACGCCATTAAAGAGCTGATCCATGAACAGGCGGATGACATCTTCAAGCCAGACAAACTCAATACCTTGTTCAGATGGCAGCCGGATCAGCCTGGGAACCACAGCGGGAACCTGGACAATGGCGAATCCGGGTTCCTGATAGCGGGCATCGGGCGGAAGCTGTTCAATGCGGACGCAAAGATTGAGCGACTGGTTGCTGATCAGCGGAAACGGCCTGGCGGCGTCAACCGCCATCGGCGTAAGGATCGGAAAGAGTGTGCTGCGGAAATAATCCGCCAGAAAACGTTTCTGCCGGTCATTGATCCGGTCAATCCGCCGCAGATACAGGCCTTGCTCCTGCAAAGCAGGCTGCAGTACGCGGCTGAAGGTTGAATATTGCCGGTTCATCATCTGGTGGGCACGCTCTGATATCGCCTTGAGCTGCTGGCGCGGCGGCAGGCCGGCCGGATCAGGCAGTTCATAACGTGCGTGGACCATATCCTTGAGTGATGCCACACGGATCATGAAGAATTCATCCAGGTTGGAACAGGTGATCGCGAGAAATTTGACCCGTTCGAGCAGCGGGTTCTGTTTATCGCGCGCTTCATCGAGGACACGGTCATTGAACTCAAGCCAGCTGAGTTCGCGGTTGATATAGGGTTCAGACCATTGCTTTTCCTTTTTCTTGCCAGCCATTATGCCATCAACCTCCTGATCTTCACCCTGATATCCGTACCGAAGACTTTATTGAAGAAGTCGAGCCGCTGCTCAATGGTCCACAGCTCAAGCGTCATATCATCCATCGCGCTGAGCTGCAGGAGCATGGTCCGCCCTTCCCAGTCAACCGACATCGCCTGGACCTTCTGGCGATGACCCATGTCGATCGCGTCCGCCAGGCGAAGCAGCGCGCTCAGCTTTGCGATGCGCAGTTGATCTTCAACCGGCAACTGCTTGTATTCAGACGGTTCAGCCATCAGCGTACCGCCATGCAGGCGGGCCGTCCAGGCGACGATTCGCTGCTCCACCGGTGTCAATCCGATCAGTTCGCTGGCCAGAATGATATTATAAGACCGTTCATGATGTAATGATATGTTGATGTATTTACCGCAATCACGCAGGATCACCGCGATCTGCAGCAGCAGGCGGTCCCGTGCTTTCAGCCGGTGCAGCCGTTCCGTTTCATCAAAGAGAGTCAGAGCGGCCTGTTCGACGGCTTCGTTATGATGCCGGTCCGTACGGAAACGGCGTGACAGGTGGCGGCTGGCTGAAATGATATCCCTCGACTGGTCATAGGGCAGGCGGTAGCCTTTATGCTTGCAGGCCATCGCGATCAGGACGCCGTCACTGAGTCCCGCTGTCGGCAGAATCATTCGTTTCAGGCCGGTGTAACTGAGCATTCTCCGGATGATGATCGCCGCCGGGAGCAGAAGCGACGCATGTTCTGTCGGAATGTTCCGATCCATCGCCAGAACGGAAGGATCCTGATGAAGCAGTTCCTGATACACCGCGTTGAATTTCTTTTCACTCATGAACGCCAGACTGTCCGGCTCAAGACCGGCCAGTTTTTTCAGATAGCTCAGTTCATGTCCGGTAATGATCAGATTCTGGTAGACGATGCCCTTGAGTTCATGCAGATGATATGTCGCCAGATCGATGGAAATGTATTCATCCATCAGCGTTGGCAGATCGGCGGTCCGCCGCTCCAGATGCGCGAGCAGGTCACGGATGCGCAGGGATCCGAGCCGCAGGTTCTGTGAAAGGACGAACTCACCTTTATGGTAGACCGTCAGCTGGATGCTGCCGGCCGACAGGTCAACCAGCAAGGTCCCCTGCTCAATCAGGTGATCAAAATCCGGCACCCCGGCCATGATCGCCAGCGTGTGATAATACCGTTCTTCACTATTGCTGAGAATCCTGATGTCCAGGATCTTGTTCTTGAGGTCTTTCATTGGTTGAGATTGCTTCGTCGGCCCGAAAGCTTTCGGGCCTCCTCGCAATGACAGTGCTTACTTGAAATCCCTGATGTGGCCCCAGACTTTCTTTCCGGCCCGGAGGAAGAAACGGATATCGGACCAGTCCCGGACGCTGATAATATTCCGGGCCAGGAAGAGGGGATTATAGG
>RZZF01000184.1 GCA_009929975.1 Clostridia bacterium | reverse complement strand
GGCAATGACAGTGTGGTCAACTTCTATCCCAAATTCGGGTTCAAGCCAGCTCATGAGTATGAATGGCTGCGGCCGTCTCCTGTCCGTTCCGGCAGCAGCCGCAAACTGGACATGGAACTGGCGGCCGATCGTGAGCGGCTTCTGGAACGGCATCGGGCCGGCAATCCCTTCGCGGCACTGAGCCTGCAAAGCAACCCCGGCATGATCATGTTCTACTGCAGCCAGTTCATGAGGAACCAGATCCACTGGGATGAGGCGCATCAGGCCGTGGTCATCGCCGAACCGACTGACGACGGTCTGCTGATCTATGATATCTTCGGCGGCCACGGGTATGGGCTCGACGCGATTCTTGCCGCCATCAGTCCGGAAACAGCCGGCATCATCCGATTCGGTTTCACGCCCCTGGACACAGACAGCTGCCGGATGCGGGAGCGCAAAGAGGAGGATTCCACCTTTTTTGTCCTGGCCCGGGGCGAGTCCCTGTTCGACCAGCATCAGCTGATGATTCCGCTGCTCGCCCATACTTGAAATCCTGTGAACCAGTTTCCGGGGGCTGGCTCTCCCGGCAGGTCTGTGCTTAAATAGCAGCATGAGAAACACATTAAACAAATTGATCCCCCTGCTGCTTCTGCTGGCGGTTCTGATCACCCTGACGGGGTGCGCCGCGTCGGCCAATCTGACACTCAGTCCGCCTGAGACAACCTCCGATACGGTCGTGATCCCATCACGCGGGACGACCGTCCGGGAAACAACGGTTGAGACAACGACAGCGGATCCCACGCCTTCACCAGAACCGACCCTGCCGCTGCTGCCGGAGGATGGCGCTTATACCAGCCGCGATGATGTCGCGCTGTATATCCATCTGTACGGGCAGCTGCCGGACAATTTCATGACTAAGGATGAAGCCCGCGATTATGGCTGGCAAAGCGGTTCGCTCGAACTGATTTTTCCCGGCATGCGGATCGGCGGCGATCGTTTCGGCAATTATGAGGGCCTGCTACCGGAAGCACCGGGGCGGACCTACTGGGAATGTGACATCGTCGCGGCAGAGGAATCCAGCCGCGGTGCCCGGCGGATTGTCTTTTCCAATGACGGCCTGATCTTCTACACCGACGATCATTATGAAAGCTTTACGCAGCTGTACGGAGATGACGCGAGATGAGAACCATAGTCCTTGACGGCGAACAGATGACAGATCGCGGACAGACCCATGACTATCTGGCAGAGCGCCTGGCGCTGCCAGATTTCTACGGCCGCAATCTCGATGCCCTGCACGATTGTCTCAGTGAGATCGCTCAACCGACCCGTCTTGTTCTTTATCGGATCGCGGCGATCGTGGAACGGCTGGGACCCTATGGCCTGACCCTTCTGCGCGTCCTGCGCGAGTCCGCCCGGCAGAATCCCCTGCTGGTCATCGTGCTCAATCATGGCGAAACCTGGCCGGAGTGAATTCACCCGGCCTGATGCCGGAACAGGACAGAGGCTGCCGTGTCAGAACGGTTCCTTGATCACTCCCTGCCGGTAGGCCAGTACCAGTTCATTCAAAGCGGTGATCCGTTCCTGGATCGCCTGCCCCTCATCAGTATCCGCGACCATCATCCGGCGTGGTTTTGTTTCCACAACCTGAAGTCTCGGCGACATATCCACAGGACGGTCCTGTTCATCCACATGGAACGGCGCATGTTCCGCCAGTGCCAGATAACGGGAGTTATAGACAAGCGTGTAGCCGCCGATGCCGGTTTGTTTCTGATAGGCCTTTGAGATGCCGCCGTCGATAACAAAGAGGCGTCCTCCGGCCTTGACCGGACTTTCCCCGGCTTTCAGCTTGACCGGGACATGACCGTTCACGATATGGTCGCGCTGTGGATCAAGTCCGAAGTCAGCCAGAATCGCCGCGCAGGCAGCCGGATCGTCCAGACGCTGATAATACGGATTCATCGTTTCCTTGTGGGTGGACTTATCCTCCAGCAGCAGACGTTCAAAGGTCGCCATCCGGTCCTTGCCGAACAATGGCGACAGCGGGCCGCACCACAGATACCAGAGATAGTCCCGTGCCTCATACTGTTCCTGTGTATGCGGCGGCAGCAGATGCGCCTGGCGGACCGCCTGATCGATCGCGTCCATGCAGGCCTTGCCGGCCAGCTGCCGGCCGGCGACCGGTACCTGCGCGAAATCGCCGTTTTCCGTCATCGGAATGCAGCCGTGATAAAGCAGGTTGCCATTGATCGCCTTATACATGCTGCCGTGGGTATAGAGAAAACGGATATGTTTCTGCAGCCGCTCACTGTGCCGGAATGAGGTCGTGATGGTCCTGATCAGGGCCTCCTCCCCCTCACTCAGGGCAGTCGGATCGGCCGGATCGACCGTCGGAAAATTCGTGTCCTTCAGAGGAAGATCGCCGGCGGGCCGTTTGAGAACACCGCTGGTGAAATCAATCTGCTGCAGCAGCAGCCGGTCATCCATCGCGAATTCCGGATGCCGCGCCACCAGCTGATGCTCCAGCTTGAACTGGATCATGGTGATCGCCTTGTTCATTCTCGCAGCCAGCTGGCTGTCTATCGGATCGTACTTGTTCTGGTCGTAGACACGCGGGGTATAGAGCGTACAGGGGTCATCCCGGTAGGTCTGTGCCGCGAAAGTCGCCAGCGGCCGCAGGTTGATATTATAGCCGTCCTCGAGCAGATCGAAATTATTGTAGCCGATGCCCTGGCGGATCACATTGGCAACACAGGCCTGGCTGCCGGCCGCCGCGCCCATCCAGAGAATATCATGATTGCCCCACTGCAGGTCGACATCATGAAAATCAATCAAGGCGTTCATGATGGCGTCCGCGCGCGGACCGCGGTCGAACACATCGCCGATGATATGGAGCTTGTCGATCGCCAGTTTCTGAATCATCTGGCACAGGCTGGTGAGGAAATCATTCATCATGCCGGTATTCATGATCTCCTGCATGCAGGCCTCATAAAACGGCTCTTTGCTCTCACTCGTCACATGCAGCAGTTCATCAATGATCGGCGCGAAATGATCCGGCAGTTTTTTGCGGACCTGGCGTCGGGTGTACTTGGCGGAAACACTGTTGCTGACCGCCAGCAGACGATGCACGGTGATCCGGAACCAGTCCAGCTTCTCCTGTTCAGGAAGGTTCAGGCGATTCAATTCCCGTTCCGGATAATAAATCAGGTTCGACAGCGTAATCCGTTCCGCTTCACTGACCGAGCGGGACAGCAGATCATCGATTTTCCGGCGAATGAATCCCGACGCGCTGCGCAGCAGGTGGATGAACGCTTCGTGCTCACCATGCAGGTCACTGAAATAAAATTCAGTCCCCTTCGGCAGGCTGAGAACCGCGCTGAGCCGTACGGCTTCTGCCGCTGCCGTCTGAATGGTCGGATAATCTTCAGATAAAAGACGTAAAAACCGCAGATCCATCATGATACACCCCCCTGCATTATAGCATGGGGGACTACCTTTCAGAGTGGCATGAATCGCTCATATTTGTCTGACATATTATCAGTGAAAACCATAGAAATATGATTATATAAACCATTGACAGCGATTTTTAATCGTATTACGATAGTTATGGGCATATGCTGTATTACATATTGACCGATAAATACTGGAATTTGGGTGGCGATCATGGCAGACTCAGCACGAAGCAACCTGGTTTACGATTACATTATTGAATCGATTCAGTCTGGCAAATGGCGGCCCGGCGAAAAGATCACGACGGAGAATGATCTGTGCGATCTGCTGGGTGTCAGCCGAGCCGCGGTTCGTGCTGCCCTCGACAGGCTGTCGGCACTCGGAGTCCTGGAAAAAAGAAAAGGTTCCGGGACATTTGTCCGGGAAATTGATCTCGGCCGGCTGATCGGTGATATCGCACCACTTCTCACGCTGCAGCCACTCGATCTTCTCGACATCCTCAATTTCCGTCTTTACTTTGAGCCGGGAAATGTCCGGGAATTCATGCGGCATCAGGACGCAGCCCGAATCAGCGCTCTGCAGGCGACATATGACCGCATGGTCCATCATGCGGCATCACGCGACTTTTATCTGGCCGACCTGGAATTTCACCGGGAAATCGCTCATGGAACCCACAACCCGGTTACGATCGCGATCAGCGACATGCTGACCGCGGTAATGGAAC
>RZZF01000183.1 GCA_009929975.1 Clostridia bacterium | reverse complement strand
GGCTAAGCGTTCAGTCCGGTCTTTTTTTCGCTTCAGTCATGAGGGGGTTATCCGATGAACCAATTGAACCGGGTTATTCTGCATGCTGATCTCAATGGATTCTATGCCAGCGTGGAATGCCTGTACCAGCCGAAGCTCTGGAAAAAACCGATGATCGTCTGCGGTGATCCGGAGAGCCGGCATGGGATTGTTCTGGCGAAGAACCAGCCGGCGAAACAATTCAAGATCAAGACCGGTGAGGCCATCTGGCAGGCAAAGGCGAAGTGCCCGGACCTGATCTGCCTGCCGGCTGATTATCAGAAGTACCTGACCTATTCCAGACTGACGCGGCAGATTCTGGCCGATTACAGCGACCAGATTGAGGCATTCGGTCTTGATGAGGCCTGGCTGGATGTCAGCGGATCGGTTCGCCTGCTGGGCAGTGGTCCTGAACTGGCGGATCAGATTCGTCAGCGTGTGCGCAGTGAACTTGGCCTGACCTGCTCCGTTGGTGTCAGTTTCAACAAGATTTTCGCCAAGCTGGGCAGTGATCTGCGCAAACCGGACGCGACGACGGTCATTACGCGTGAGCATTTCAGGGACATCGTCTGGCCGCTGCCGGTGGGTGAACTGCTGTATGTCGGTCCGTCAACCCGCCGTCGGCTTGGCCGGATCGGAATCCGCACCATCGGCGCCCTGGCGGCGATGCGTCTGAGCGATGTCCGGGCCCTGCTCGGCAAATGGGGAGAGACGCTCTGGCTGTTTGCCAATGGCCGTGACAGCGCTCCGGTTCAACACAGTGATTTTCATGAAGCGATCAAATCGGTCGGCAACAGCACGACGACACCACGGGATCTGGAAAATGAAAATGATGTCCGCCTGATTTTCTTTGTGCTGGCGGAAAGTGTGGCCGCCAGACTGCGCCAGTATGGACTGAAAGGGCAGACGGTTCAGATCTATATCCGTGATAACCAGCTGGCCGGAATTGAGCGGCAGGGGCGGCTCAGCCAGGCGACTGATCTGAGCACTGAACTCGCCCTGCCCGGCCTGGAACTGTTCCGGCAGCATTATGACTGGCGCAATCCGATTCGCAGCCTCGGGATTCGGGCCACCAATCTGGTGACCGCGGATCAGCTGACGCAGCTGTCCTGGTTTTCTGATGAGGAGCGCCGTGATCGTCAGCGGTCTCTGGAACAGACGATTGATTCGCTGCGTTCGCGTTTCGGCCATTTCAGTGTGCAGCGCGGCCTGATGCTGGCGGATCGCCCGCTGTCGGGACTGAACCCGCGGGACGCCCACCAGATCCATCCGATCGCCTTCCGCAACCATGATGCCGCGGTGCTCGACCCGCGTGATCAGGAGATTTGACAAATCCAGTGTCCTGTCTTATTTTATAAGTTGGAACTTATATAGACCGCACAATGTTGTTCGTGCATATGTACAAAACAGAAGAACGGAAGGACGATACTATGACATCAATGAAAAAGATCTCATTCAGTCTGAGCGTGCTGCTGGCTCTGGCCTTGTTCATGACCGGCTGTGCCGCGGGCAGTTCATCAACCACAACGCCATCCTCAACCGCCGATCCGGCAACGACCGCGCCGATATCGGAATCCACGGCACCGCCTGTCACAACGACAACACCGGCTGAGACAGAAGAGCCGACGCCGACACCCGCGGACGATCGTGTTGAGATGTCAATCGGCGCGCTGAACGGGCCGACCGGGATCGGAATGTCTTATCTGATGGCGGCCCATGATGACGGGGAGACCTTGCATGATTATACCTTCCGGCTGGCCGGATCACCGGATGATCTGGTTGCCGGACTGACTAGTGGCGAGCTGGATATCGCCGCGCTGCCGACAAACCTGGCCGCGGTGCTTTATCAGAAGACCAATCAGAAAATACAACTTCTGGCGGTGAATACGCTGGGTGTGTTATATGTACTGGAAAACGGCGACTCGATTCAGACGGTCGAAGACCTGCGTGGCCGGACGCTGCAGGCGACCGGACAGGCCGCTGTACCTGAGTTCGCGATCAATTATATCCTTCAGGCCAATGATCTGCAGGATGAGGTGACGGTCGACTATCTGTCGGAACATGCCGAACTGGCAACCCTGGCCGCGTCTGGACAGGCTGACCTTGTTCTGCTGCCGGAGCCCTTTGTGACGACCGTGCTCAACAACGCGCCGGATTTCCGGATCGCTCTCGATCTGACGGCTGAATGGCAGACGGCTCAGCGCGAGGCCGGCAGCCAGAGTGAACTGGCAATGGGCTGTCTGGTGGTGCGTGCTGATTTCGCGAAAGCCAACGCGGCGGCGCTGCAGGATTTTCTGGCGGAGTATGAGGCATCGGTCACAAAGGTCAACGCCAACCCTGAGCAGGCCGGTGAACTGGTTGAACAGTACGGGATCATGCCGAACGGGAAGCTGGCGGCCAAGGCAATTCCGAACTGTAATATCGTGATGATGGCCGGTGCCGACATGCGGCCGATTCTCGAGCCGTTCTATGAAGTGCTTTTCGCGGCTAATCCACAGTCCGTGGGTGGCCAGCTGCCGGATGATGGATTTTATCTGGCTCCCTGACGGAGCCTGATCTGGCAACCAGTCACGGTTTCCTGTATGCTGTGAACAGACCTGATCATACTGCCGCGGTTGATGTGGCAGGGGCATGAGGATGATAAGCGCTGATGGCTGAAACCCGCAAAAGAAAAAAAACAGATGCCCGGTTGACTTCCCGCAAGGCAGCCGGGCATCGTCTGTCTATGGCTGAGGAAAACCGTCAGCCGGGCAACCCCGGCCATCAGCTTCACCTGTATCACTGGCTGTTGTCCGGCTTTTTCTGGCTGGCTGTCTGGTTTCTGGTCTGGCGGCGCGTGGATCAGGAAATTCTGCTGGCTTCGCCCCAGCAGGTTCTGCTCCGCCTGCTTGAGCTGTTCACGACAGCAGCCTTCTGGTGGACCGCGGCGACGTCGCTGATCCGCATCATGCTCGGCTATCTGCTGGGTGTCGCCGTGGGACTGGTTCTGGCTGTCTGCACCGTTCGTCTCAAATGGATGCATGCCCTGTTCTACCCATTGATCAGCGCGATACGGGCGACTCCGGTCTCATCATTCATCATTCTGGCATTGGTCTGGATGACCAGCTACCGTGTGGTTGTCTTTATTGTCTTTCTCATGGTGCTGCCGATTATCTGGGCCAATGTGGCAGAGGGGCTTCGCAAGACTGACCGTCTGCTGCTGGAGATGGCGGATGTCTTCAGGCTGCGTCCCCGCCAGATCATCCGGGCCATCTATGTTCCTTCCGTCGCACCTTTTTTCATAACGGCGGCGATGACCGCGCTGGGCCTGGGCTGGAAAGCCGGTATCGCGGCGGAGGTGCTCAGCATGCCAGCTTTTTCGCTGGGCGGGCGTCTTTATGAGTCAAAGATCTATCTGGAGACCATCGACCTGATGGCCCTGACGATATTCGTCATCCTGCTCAGCCTGCTGCTCGAGAAAGTCCTGCTCCGCCTGCTGACAGCAGCGGAACGCTATTTCCGCCGGCATGGACAAGGGAGGCGCGGATTATGATTCATCTGCGGCATCTCGATGTGGCTTATCCGGGGAAAAAAGTCCTCTCTGATTTTTCCCTGACGCTGCCGGAACGCGGCGTGCTGGGAATCAGCGGTCCCTCAGGCTGCGGCAAAACCACCCTGCTGCGTGTGCTGGCCGGGCTGGAGCAGCCGCAGGCCGGTGAGATCGAGGGGTTGGCACCTGATAGTGTCAGCATGGTGTTTCAGGAGGACCGGCTGCTGCCCTGGCTGACTGCCCGGGAAAATCTGCAGTTGATTTTTGGAGATGCCGGACAGGCGCTGATGTGGCTGGAGCGGATGCAGATGGCGGATAAGGCCGATGTTTATCCTGATCAGCTGAGTGGCGGCATGCAGCGGCGGATCGCGCTGGCCCGCGGCCTGGGCCACCCGGGTGATCTTCTCCTGCTGGATGAGCCGTTCAAGGGCCTTGATGAGGCGCTGAAGCAGACCCTGTATCCGTTTGTGCTCAACTGCGCGAAAGAACGTCCCGTTTTGCTGGTCAGCCATGATCAGGAGGAACTGCATACGTTATCAGACCATGTCCTGCTGGCCCAGGGGCCGCCGCTTCGCCTGTCCGACGCGGCTGGTTTTGTTCCGGACCGGATCTGATTGACAGGGAGAGGGACTTTCGGAATAGCGCACAGAAAAACGG
>RZZF01000182.1 GCA_009929975.1 Clostridia bacterium | reverse complement strand
GTCATTCACCTATCTTCAGGAACTCAGTCAGGAAAAGTCGCTGCATGGACAGCCGATCCGACTGCGCCTGGACATTCACAATGAACAGATCCTGCCCTATCCAATGATGAAAATCCGACTGGCGACACCCGTCTGGCAGGAACAGCGTGAGTTGAATTTCAATCTGCCGGCCCGCAGCCATCTGTCATTTGATCTGACAATGCAATGTCCTTATCGCGGTCAGTATGATATCGGCATGACGGTGATTGATTTTGTTGATATTTTCGGACTGATACGGCTGCCTTTTGATATGCGCCTGCTGCCCTATTACCGGATGAAGCAGCTGCTGGTCTATCCCCGACTCGAGGAAATCGAAGCGCTGCCGCTGCCGACACGCACAAGCCAGGCGTTCGCCCGGCACCGGTTTGCCACCGAGGATCAGAATGAACCGTTCTCGACACTGCGCCGGTATCAGGCAGGAGATGCCAGAAAACGGATTCACTGGCCGGTGACCGTCCGTCTGCAGACGCTGATGACCCGTCAATTTGAAGAAGCCGCGGAACCACAGATCCTGCTGATTCTTGACCTCAGTCCATCTGACTGGCCTGGCGAAGCCGCGCTGCAGGCGGCTGACGCGCTGTGCGAAAGTGCTGCCGGCCTGATGCATTACCTGCTTCGACAGAATTACCTGCTCAATCTGACCGCGATCGGAGCACAGACTGAACAACGCCAGCTGAGCCGGCTCGCAGAATTCCAGGCCCAATACCACTGGCTGGCCATGACCGAATTCAGCGGCAGCCGCCAGCAGTTCATCCGTTCACTGGCCCTGATCCTGGAACAAAGCCGAAGTGCTCAGGCCATTCTGGTTGTCACGACACATGCCGACCGTGAGATCGCGGATCTGCTCCTGCGCCAGCACCGTGCCGGACGGCCGGTGTTCGCTCTGTTCGCCGGACCGATTCAGTCGAGCGCTGATGAGGAACGTTTGCAGCATCAGCTGCAGCAGGCCGGACTCATCACCTGGCGTATGCATTATGGCGATACCCTGAGCCGCCAGCTGACAGGGCCACTGAGATGAAAGTGAGATTATCTGAAGCAACCGCCAATTTACTGATTGACGCCCTTGTCGCCACACTGTTCACGGTCAGTTTCACCGCGGCCGGGCTGATTTTCAGCGGTCTGGACGCACCGCTGGTCCAGCTGCTCCTCATCAGCGGCGGCTGGATGGTATTGATCAGTCTGCTCAGCCGGCGCTGGTGGCTGGCACCACTGACCATTCTATCCCTGTTGGCAGCCATCTTGATCATCATCTGGCGCCTCGATGTCTGGACCGAAGTCAGACAGACAGCAGATACGTTCTACCAGGCTTCAATTCTCTACCTGCAAAGCGGTGATGGCATGGACCGCTGGCTCCCGCTGCTTCACGCGATGATTCTGCTGCCCGCCTGCGTTCTGATCTTCCTGATTGTCCGGATGGTCAGTCACTTATTTGTCTTTCTCAGTCTGACGGCGATCATCTATCTGCCATTGCTGATAATTCATTCCGGTGCCTGGCCGCCGCTGCTGATCGCGCTGGCCGCCCTGCTGATCATGATGCCGCGTCATTTCAGCCTGATGATCGAACGTGAACGTCCGAAAGATACCCGACTGCCACGCGCACCAATGCAATTGCTGGCCATCCCGGTGGTGATCATCAGTCTGCTGCTGGCACAGGCGATCGTCCCGGAAGATACAATGAAATGGCGCTGGCACCCCCTGGCCGACCGTTATCGTGATTTGGAAGACTTGTGGCGCGGGGCGACGGGTTATCAGCGTTATCAGCCAATTTTCGGACTTGACCGCTACGGCTACCCTGATGCGGGCCGGACGCTCGGCGGCCCGGTTGAACTTGGTGATCAACTGGTCCTTCGGGTCAGGACCGAGACACCGGTTCTTCTGCGCGGCAACAGCCGCAGCCTCTATACCGGTACCAGCTGGCAATCAACGCCTTTAAGGGGATACCGTTTCAACAGTCCTGCCTGGCGGTCGCTCAGGCGGCAGGCCTGGACCAGTCTGGTGCCGTCTGACCGTCAGGCCGGTCCGATGCGGCAGACTTATGGCCAGTCCATTCAGATGGAAATTGAACTGGGCCAGTCCATGTCTCATCTGTTCAGTGCCGGACGGGTCCAGAGCGTGCAGACGGAGAATCCGCTTGACAACCCAGCTTATTTCAAACCATCCGGTGATCTATATACCTACGAACGTCTGCCGCGGTTCTCCGGGTATGTCGTTGAAGCGGTTTATTATGATCGAAATCAGAGTGGCTTCAGCGAAGCGATGCGCCAGCTGGCCGCTTCAGACGCGCCGGAACAGGATCGATATCTTTCCGAGATCAGAGAAAACTACCTGCAGCTTCCG
The DNA here is from genome assembly GCA_009929975.1 of Clostridia bacterium. Taxonomy (GTDB): domain Bacteria; phylum Bacillota; class Clostridia; order Saccharofermentanales; family UBA5734; genus SLHU01. The sequence continues at coordinate 1,834 of RZZF01000182.1, read as the reverse complement.
GAAACATTGCCGCTGACGGTCACAGACCAGGCCATGCAAATTGCCGGCGATGCCGGTCATGACTATGAAAAAGCCGTCGCTCTTGAATCATATTTCAAAGAAAATGGCCGTTATCAGCTTGATCCGGCACCGGTTCCTGAAGGACAGGATTTTGTTGAGCATGTTCTGGAAACACAGACCGGCTATTGTGTTTATTTCGCGACAGCGATGACTGTCATGGCACGGACTTTGGGTATACCGTCCCGCTATGTCGAAGGGTTTTATCTGGAACGACCTGCAGACAGTTCATTCTATGAAGCCCGCGGCTATACGGCACATGCCTGGGCTGAGCTTTATTTCGCCGGCTTCGGCTGGCTGCCGTTTGACGCGACACCGGCCGCTGAGATTCCTGATATTCCGGATGATCCGATCGATCAGCCGGTAACGCCGACACCCGTCATCAGTCCGCCACTGCCTGATATCACACCGCCGGGTGCTGATGGGACCGGTGACCGGATCGTAGGTCGACGATTGCTCCTGATCCTCATTTTGCTGATCGCGGTTCCCCTGCTGCTTCGTTTTCTGATCAGCCTGGCCTATCGCCACCATCGAACCCGTTTCTTACCGGAAAATGTCCATTTACGCTGGCCGGATCCGCGCAAACGACTGGAATTCTATTACCGTGATCTTCTCCATCAGCTGAGCTGCTTGAAACTTGAGCCCGAGAACGATGAGACCATGCGCCGGTTTGCCGCCAGGGCGGACCTGTTCATCCGACTGCCCGATGTCCATCTGTCGGTCGTACTGGAGACAGTCGGCCGCTGGCGATATGGCGGGATTGTTCCGGATGAAGCGGCCATCGCCCAGCTTGCTGTGCTGCATGACCATCTGGAGCGTCGGATTCGACAGAGCCTCTCCGCTCCATCGTATTTCTTCCGCCGCGTTCTGCGCAGACCTCGTCCGGCCGATCTTCAGCCGCGAATGAAATGAGTCGCGACACGCGGTTCATCTGGCTGCGGATCAAGACCCCGGGCATGGCCGGCTGCGATCGACTCGAGCAGAAAGGCCATATTGCGTCCAAGCGTACGCAGGATCTGCATTCCCTCTTCATCCTGCCGCATCTGCTCAGGTGTAAATCCATGCGTCGCGTTCCAGTACTGGGACGATACGACCGGCATATTGGATATGGTGAAATATTTGTTCAGACGGTCAAAAGCCGCACTGGCGCCGCCACGCCGGCAATTGACGATGGCCGCGGCCGGCTTCTGGGCATAATGCTGTGATTTGTGATAGAACAGGCGGTCAAGAAACGCGCAGAGCGCTCCATTGGGACCGGCATAATAAACCGGCGATCCGACCACCAGGCCATCCGCCGCTTTGAGCAGGTCAACACACTGATTCAGCTTGTCTTCATTGAAAACACAGTAGCCTGTTTTGATACAGGCCCCGCAGTCGATACAGCCGTGTGTCGCGCCGGAACCGATATGAAAGATTTCTGTCTCAATCCCCCTGGCATTAAGCTGAGATGCCACCTCACACAGGCCGGTATAGGTACAGCCGTCTTTATGCGGACTGCCGTTGATCATCAATACCTTCATCTTGATCCTCCTCTTGCCAGCGATCTTCAGCCGGCAAATTTCATTATACACATAATCCGGAAAAGGAAAAACCCTAGAACCGCCGAGGCTCTAAGGTTTTCCTTGGTGATCCACCGGAGGCTCGAACTCCGGACCCCCTGATTAAAAGTCAGGTGCTCTACCAACTGAGCTAGTGGATCGTGTGGCTGGGGTGGCAGGATTTGAACCTACGCATGCGGGAGTCAAAGTCCCGTGCCTTACCGCTTGGCGACACCCCA
>RZZF01000181.1 GCA_009929975.1 Clostridia bacterium | reverse complement strand
CCCTGCAGCCTGGACAGCTCAGCCTGTATGCTGCCGGACTTTACTATATCCAGGAACCGAGCGCGATGCTGCCGGCCGCGGCACTGGCCGTTCGTCCGGGGGAGAAAGTGCTTGATGTCTGCGCCGCTCCGGGCGGCAAGGCGTCCCGTCTCACTTCAGACCTGCAGGGGGAAGGCTTCGTCTGGGCCAATGACCTGTCGCAGCGCAGGACACGCGCGCTGCTGCGCAACCTGGAAATGAACGGCGGCCGCAACAGCCTGATAACCTGCGCGTCTCCCGATCAGCTGGCGGCTCATCTGCCGGCGTATTTTGATGCCATACTGGTGGATGCTCCGTGCTCAGGTTCGGGTATGTTCCGCGATGATCCGGCCGCGATTCGCAGCTGGCTGGACTATGGGCCAGCTGCGAGTGTTCCGGTGCAGCGGGACATACTGGCATCCGCCTGGCATATGTTGAAACCGGGAGGACGTCTGGTCTATTCCACCTGTTCTTTTTCCGTCGCTGAGAATGAGGAAAATATCCTCTGGTTTCTCGAACGCTGTCCCGACGCCGGTCTTCTGCCGATCGAGAAACCGTCCGGTGTCAGTGACGGACTGCCGCTGAGCTGCGCCATGTCAATGACCGCCCGGATCTGGCCGCACCAGACCAGGGGAGACGGTCATTTCTGTGCCCTGCTGGCAAAACATGATTCAAATCCTTCTGACGGGGACATCCCGGCCGCCTTTGACCGGCTGACTGAAGCTAGTCCGGAGCAAAAGGACAGCCTGGAGCGATTTTTCAGTACCACGCTGAATGGAGAGGGTCTGGCAAAAATGACGAAGTGGCTGCGAATGGGCTGGCTTCGCCAGGAGAACGGCCATCTTCATTTGCTGCCGCGAGCGGATCTGCCCCTGTCCCAGGTCAGTAAAGTGAAAACCGGACTGTTTCTCGGCCAGATCAGGCCGATCCGCAACCAGCCGCCGCGTTTTGAGCCCTCACAGGCTCTTCTGATGGCACTGGACGCGTCTGACCTGCGCTGTGTTTTTCCGACGGGTGCGGACAGTGATCAGATCCGTCGATATCTGCGGGGTGAAACAATCCAGTGGCAGGATACCTGGCCGGCGGACACGACCCGCTATGCGGCGATCGCTCTGGCGACCCCGGTTGGATTGTATCCTGTCGGCTGGCTCAAGGCCGATCAGCCGCCCGTTCTGAAAAATCTCTATCCGCAGGGTTGGCGGCGCAGCTCATGATCCGGCCGGAACACGTATTGAAGCAAAAGACGGGAGGCGTCATCATGCAAATCATTCTGGCGACAGCCAATGAAGATAAAGTCAGGGAAATTGAGGAGATCATCGGTCGCCGCGACCTGCATCTGGTTTCGATGCGCCAGGCCGGATTTACCGATGATATTGAGGAAAACGGTGATTCCTTTGCCGCTAATGCCCTGATCAAGGCCAGGGCGGTTCATCAAATAACCGGCGGCTATGTTCTGGCGGACGATTCAGGTCTGGCGATCGATCCGCTGGATGGAGCACCCGGCATCTATTCGGCCCGCTTTGCCGGAATCGATGCCGATTATCCGACCAAAATAAATAAACTGCATGATTTGCTCGCGCCGTTTCCTCCTGAAACCTGGACAGCCCGTTTCATCTGTGTGATGGCGCTGATTTTGCCGGATGGGCGGTCTGAGTTGTTTGAAGGCATCTGCCGCGGCAGGATTGCCCAATCAGCCCGGGGCCGGAACGGATTCGGCTATGATCCGGTTTTTCTGCTGCCGGAGCGCGGTCAAACCATGGCGGAACTTGACCCGGCCGAAAAACATGCTATCAGCCATCGCGGCCGGGCACTGAAGAAACTGACAGACTGGCTGAGCGGGCTGACGCCGGAATGATCCGTTGAATCGAATCGTGGCCAAGGAGGGATTATCGGGCTATAGCGATGACTTGACCGGATTCCACCGCGGTGCTATAGTGTTCTTCACGGACATATGTACACGAGATAAAGACAGTTGGCAGTCGTTCTGCCTTGGCTGAGAAAGAGGGTTGATGATGGCCAGTCAGATCACCGGAGACGGTCAGGAATATTATCTGGTCCGCGCCGATATGCTGCCGGATGTCTATACTAAAGTCATGGCTGTCAAACGTCTGCTCAGTTCGGGTAAAGCGTCTTCGATCAATGAAGCCGTTCACAAGGTCGGTCTGAGCCGCAGCGCCTATTACAAATATAAGGATGGTATTCTGCCATTTTATGAGACGACACGCGGACGCCTGGTCACGCTGATCTTTACCGTAGAGAATTTTCCGGGTATTCTATCCGGAATCATCAACTGCCTGGCACATGCCCAGGCCAATGTCCTGACCATCAATCAGAATATCCCGCTGAATGGACTGGCCGACGTCTCGATCTCGGTCGAGACAGACCGGCTGAAAGATGACATTCGCCACCTGATGGATGATCTGGGCCGGATTGCCGGCGTCAGATCCTGTCGGATGCTGGCACGGGACTAATCAAGCAGAGGCGAGCAGGAGGAAAGCATCAATGATCAATCTGGCGATACTCGGTTATGGAATCGTTGGGTCCGGAGTGGCGGAGGTCTGCCAGCTGAATGGCGAAGCGATCAGAAAAAGAACCGGACAATCAGTTCAGGTTCGCTATATTCTAGACATCCGTGATTTCCCCGGTGATCCGTTCGCTGACCGGATCGTCCACGATCCCGATGTGATTTTCAATGATCCGGAAATAGCCGTCGTGGTGGAGACGATCGGCGGATCCGGCATCGCGCTGGAGCTGACCCGGCGGGCGCTGCGCTGCGGCAAGCACGTGGTTACTTCTAATAAAGAACTGGTTGCACGGCATGGTCCTGAACTCATCGATCTGGCCCGTGAGCATGCTGTCAGTTATCTGTTTGAAGCCAGCGTCGGTGGTGGGATTCCGATTATCCGGCCGCTGCACAAGTGTCTGGCGGCGAACCGGATCGACGCGATCGCCGGCATCCTCAACGGAACGACCAATTATATCCTGACCCGCATGCGCGATGACGGTATTGAGTTCGACCAGGCACTGGCTGAGGCGCAGGCCAATGGCTACGCGGAAAAAAATCCTTCGGCTGATGTCGAGGGGACTGACGCGGCACGCAAAATATCCATTCTCGGCAGCATCGCCCTGGGGCATTACATTGACAGCGAGCAGATTTACTGTGAAGGCATCAGCCAGATTACGCCGGCTGATATCGCCTATGCCACGGATCTTGACTGCCAGATCAAATTGATCGGCAAATTTACCCAGATCTCAGAGCGGTCGGCTGAGCTGATGGTCGCTCCGATGCTGCTGCCATCGTCACATCCACTGTCGATGGCCAATGACGTGTTCAACGCGATCATGGTCGTCGGCAACGCGCTGGGCGACGCTCTGTTCTATGGCCGCGGTGCCGGCAAGCTTCCGACCGCCAGCGCGGTGGTGGCCGATGTGATTGACTGCATCATGCATCTGGAACGCATTCCACACATGTCAGCCTGGGAGACGGACGGTCCTTCCGTCGTCAAGCCGCACAGTGAAAGCTTTGTGAAAATTCTGCTGAGAATCAGCCGGGCGCTGCCACGCGACGCGGTTGAGATGGCGCTGAGTGAATACGGTGTCCGCTGGCTTGACGCTCATAACAATGAAGAGCAGGTCGCAGTAATCGGTGAGCGGGGCTCACTGAGCGAAGCGGTCCTGGCACAGTGGCTGGAGCAGTGGGGTGAACAGGTGTTCGCCCGCATCCGCTTTTTCTGAAGCGCGGAGACGGTCAATCAGTCAATCTGATTGCGGCGATACTGCTCATACAGCAGTTCAAGCTTGCGCATCAACTCGTCGATTTCGATCTGCAGGCGGGCGGCCTGACGCAGATTCTTCGTTTCCAGCGCCTGGCGGATTTCATTGAACAGACAGACCTGGTCATGATTGTCATGGGCCAGCTTTTGGCGCAGCGCGTTGATCTCCTGCCACAGGCTTTCGTCATAGTCTGAACTGTCATGCAGACGGCGGCAGGCCTGAACACGCAGCAGGCTGTCCGGCAGCAGACGGTCACGCAGTTCCATTTCCCAGATATCAAGCATCGCCCGGGAGTATGAGGAGATGATGTGGTCGCTGAAGACATGGTCAGCACAGAGGATGCCCAGACCTTCGTCCTCGTGCAACAGTGTGCGCAGCGTGTCGTAGACGCAGGCCGGCGGTTTGCCGAAGAGCTCGTCGCGCTGGTCATCATCATAGGTCTGAAAGATATCGTCCTCGCTGCGATAC
>RZZF01000180.1 GCA_009929975.1 Clostridia bacterium | reverse complement strand
TGTTTTGGGTTCACCGGATAGAGCGATCCCTGAAATGAAAGGAGGTTTCTGGTGATCGTATAGCCGATCTTCCCCTGATCGAAACCTATCTTTACGACACAACGATTGACCTGTACGGCCAGGTCATCACCGTCGAGTTTCTCTGGCGCCTGCGCCCGGAAGAAAAATTTTCTTCCATGCTGCGTCTGAGCAATCGGATCAACCAGGACCTGCAGGATATCCGCAAATGGCACACAGAACATGAAGAAATGGCCTGTCTGAATACGGTCGGGGATATCCCGTTTTACTGGCTGTCCACGAACCGTTTTGCCCGTTCACTGGCCAGCCTGGTCTTCCGCATGCCGGCTGACAGGCGCCAGACAACAGCGGATGCCTTGCTGATCAATGTCCTGACGGCCTGCTGCCGGCGATATCCTTCCCGACCGCAGCTGGCAGCAGCGCTTGACCATCTATATGGTGCGTCCATTGACGCCCATCTCGATCGCCAGGGTGACATGCAGTCCATCATGCTGACGGTTTCTGCGCTGCATCAATGGACTGATCAATCTTCACCGTTTCATGATGCGATTGATGTGATGTTCGATCTGCTGCTCCATCCGCTGATGGATCAGGACGGATGTTTTGACCGGGAGATCGTCGAATCGGAACGCAATAATCTGCGAATGGAATGGCTGGCCAGGGAAAATGACCGCGGTAAATTCGCCTATGACCGCTGCGTCGAACTGCTGAGCGGAGATCAGCGGCACGGGATCTCGTCACTGGGAGATCGTGATTTGTTGGCAAAGATCACCCAGGAGGACCTCAAGCGATCCTATCAGAGGCTGCTGAGCGGGTCTCAGGTGACCTGCTACGTGGCCGGCCAGCGCCAGCCGCTGGTCCGCAGGATGATTGAAGAGAGACTGGCACGACTGCCGGTTGTGCAGCGTCCTGTGTATACACCCGGCAGCTGTCCGCGTTCCTTTACGCCGCAGCCGATGGAGACGGTTCAGGAGTACAAGGATGTGGCGCAGGCAAGAATTATCATGGCGTACCAGGGCCTGCCGCCGTATTTCAGTTTTCAGACCCTGCTGACTTCGGTGATGAACAACATGCTGGGCGGCGATGTCTATTCACTGCTCTTTGATACCGTTCGAGAAAAAATGGGACTGGCCTATCATGTGTTCTCAATGAACCAGCGTTATCTCTCAATGACATTTCTCATGGCGGGTGTCGCGCCCGAACAGGTGAACGCGGCCTGTGAGGCCATGCATGCACAGGTGGAAAAAATGGCATCCGGTGATTTTTCAGATCAACTGCTGAAAAGGGCCCTGCAGATGACGGAGACATCGATCCGATCCTCCGGGGACGATCTGGGTTCCATGCTGCAGCGTCAGATCGCCGGCATGGCGCACGGCCGCACCCTGGGAACCGCTGACATGCTCAGCATGCTGACCGGCATCGGCCGGGAGGATATCCGCCAGATCGCGGCTTGTCTGAAACCCAGCGGGATTTATCTTCTCAACCGGGCCGCGGTGGACCGGCCACATGGCAACGACCGTCAGGAGGATCAAGATGACAGCCAACATAATGACTGACTACCAGAATGTACCCGCGGAATTTCACGCGCTTTTCGTTGTTGATCCTCTGACTGGCAAATCGCTGCACACCTACCACCATACCAGTGGTCTGACGGTCAAGTATCTGCCGCGTCCGGGATTTTCCCGCTCGTTCGCGGCACTGACAATTCCTTATGGTTCAATTCACACTGAATTTACCGTTGACGGCGAATCCTGCCGGGTGCCGGCCGGTACCGCCCATTTTCTGGAGCATTGTGTCTTCAGCCGTGATGAGAGCGGCGGCCTGCTCGGTGCGCTCTCGGATTTCGGTGCTTCAGCGAACGCCTATACAACGCATACCCATACATTGTATTATTTTTCAACGGTTGATCATTTCGGTGAGGCACTGCGCCTCTTTTTCCAGACCGTTCTGAATCCCTATCTGGAAACGGACCGGATTGAGTCCGAACGGCCGGTAATCCAGGCGGAACTGAATCAGTATATGGATGATCCGGACACCCGGGCCTATATGAAAACTGTTGAAGCTCTCTATGAGCATCATCCGGTCCGAGCCGATATCGGTGGAACAATTGAGTCCGTCGCAACGATCACCGATGACCATCTCAAACAGGTCTGGCGCCATTTCTATCAGCCTGCGATGCTGACGCTGACGATTGTCGGCGATCTTGATGAACGGCAGATGCTGGAAGCTATCGCCAGTCTGGTGGCGTCATCTGTCCGGCCCGCTGAAAGCCGCCCCCTGCCGGTTTTTCCTGAACATGAATCTCTGGTGGTCAACCAGCGGCAGACTGTCCGCATGGATGTCGCGGCCCCGTCCTTCCTGCTCGGTATTCGCGATCCGCAGCCGATGGATCAACCGATCAAGGGCTGTGACCTTGTCTATCGCCAGCGCGCGGCACGCCTGGCGCTTGATTGCCTGCTGTCACCGGTTTCCCCTTTGTACGAGAACCTGTATCGTCAGGGTTTGATTCATGATTCCTTTGATTATCACTACAGTTGTGAGGAAAGCTTCGCCTTTCTCATCTGCGGCGGTGAATCGCCGGATCCTGAGAAAGCGGCTCTGGCTGTCCGCGACGCGCTGATCGAATCGGCGGCGCAGCCGCTGCCGGCTGATCTGTTTGAGACTCAGAAGCGGTCGGCGGCCGGCGAGTTTGTCAGTTCGCTGGATTCAATCGAATACAGCGGAATCGTCCAGGCCCGCTGCAGCCTGTCGCAGGTAGATCTCTTCGATTATCCCCGTATTTATGATAAAATCACAAGTACAGGTGCTGCCGATGCCATTCGCTTTCTGGCAGACCCCGGCAACTACACGATCACGCTGTTGCAGCCCGGCCGACATGAGGTGGACGAATGAATGCTGATTTTCTGGTAGATTTTCCCGGACTGGGGATCCATGATATTCCGGTTCGCCGTGTTGCGTTTGAGGTTTTCGGCTTCGAAGTCTACTGGTACGGTCTGCTGATCGCCAGCGCGATCGTTTTGTGCCTGATCCTTGCCAGCCGCCATGCCCCGCGCTATCAGATGAAATCTGATGATATCCTTGACACGTTTATTCTGATCATCCCGATGTCGATCGTCCTGGCCCGTTTGTCTTATGTGGTCTTTGAATGGCCCTATTATGCTGAGGACTGGCGGCGCATCATTGAGATCAATCAAGGCGGACTGATGTTTTACGGCGGCGTCGCCGGTGGTGTCCTGGCTGTGGTCATCATGTGCCGGATCAAAAAAATTCCGGTCTCGCGCATGTTCGACTTTCTGGCTGTCTACCTGCCGCTTGGCCAGGCAATCGGCCGCTGGGGCAATTTCTTCAATCAGGAAGCTTTCGGCAGCAATACGCGTCTGCCATGGGGTATGATCAGCAACCAGACAACATTTTATCTGACACGGATCGGTGGCTATCAGCCGGATCAGCCGGTCCATCCGACATTTTTGTATGAGTTCATCGGCAATATGCTGATTTTCATTTTGCTTCTGGCCATTCGCCGCCGTAACAAAACCCCTTTCCGTGTGCTTCTCTACTATTTCCTGTTGTATGGAATCATGCGTTTCTTTGTCGAGGCGGTCCGTACTGATTCCCTTTACATTCCGAATACCGACCTGCGTGTCTCCATGGTCATCTCCGCCGTGATGGTGGTTTTCTCCCTTATCCTGCTCATGGTCCTGCGGCAGCGGCAGCAGCGTAATGAACTGAAGCGTCAGCTTGAGTCTGACATTGAGACAGACGAAACGTCGTCCGCACCGGCTGATCCGACGGATGAAACGGTCTCGGAATCTGTTCTGGACCGTACTGAGAGCGATGCCGGTCAGACGCGTCAGTCCGGCGGATCAGATTTCGTGCCACTGGCGGACAACCGGCAGCACAGACAAAGGCAGGGGGATGCCGATCACCGGGATCAGCCGAACTGATGGCGAGGCGCGGCATTGAACATCTTAAACAGGCAAGTTATTTCAGGGCGATGGATTACTGGCTCCTGATTCCCGTACTCTGCATGACCCTGATTGGTCTTTATGTACTCAACCCTGTCTATATCGAACGATTCAGTGAGTCGTATCCATCCATATTCTACCGCCAGGCTGGTGCCGCTCTGATCGGCCTTCTTGTCGCGCTTGTCATCAGTGCGTTGGAAGCGCCGACACTCCGGCTGATCGGCTGGGTGGTCTATTTTGCCAGTATCGGATTACTGGCTCTTGTTCTGGTGGATGGCTACACCATGGAGGAACAGTGGGGAGCGGACC
>RZZF01000179.1 GCA_009929975.1 Clostridia bacterium | reverse complement strand
TGTCCGGCCTCCTGCAGGGTGATTAATTCAGCCAGATCGGCCACCGGCCGCAGATCGGCCAGGGGCGAGGCATTGGCGAATCGGTCGTAGATATCTATTTCTTCTTCCAGGCTGGGGTAGCCAAGCGATATTTTCAGCATGAAACGGTCCAGCTGCGCTTCCGGTAGTGGATAGGTGCCGATCTGCTCAATGGGGTTCTGTGTCGCCAGAACCATGAACGGACGCGGGACCGGATAGGTCGTGCCGTCGACAGTCACCTGACGCTCCTGCATGGCTTCGAGCAGACTGGACTGCGTACGCGGTGAGGTCCGGTTGATCTCGTCAGCAAGAACGATCTGGCTCATGACGGAACCGGGATGATAATCAAATTGGCCGGTTTTCTGGTTATACATGTTGAAACCGGTGATGTCCGACGGCATGATATCCGGTGTGAACTGGATCCGGCTGAAGGACAGGCCGAGTGAACGGGCCATGGCCGATGCCAGTGTCGTCTTGCCGATCCCGGGTATATCTTCGAGCAGGACATGCCCTCCGCTGATCAATGCGATCAGCAGCTGGTCGACCGCAATCTGCTTGCCGACCATGACCCGGCCGACCTGATCACGGATTCTCTGAATCAATTCAGCGGTAGAGGTTTGCTGCATGGCATGCTCCGTTCAGGCAGATCGCCATCTGTCAGATATGATCGGCGATACGCAGGATCAGTTCTTCAGATTCCGGCCAGCCAAGGCAGGCGTCGGTAATCGATTTCCCATAGACATGCTCGCCGATCGGCTGGCTGCCGGGAGCCAGGTAACTTTCAATCATCAGCCCTTTGACGAGCGTACGGATGTCAGTGGACAATCGACGGCTGTGCAGGACTTCCTGGACAATTCGCGGCTGCTCCTGGTACTGCTTATTGGAATTGGCATGATTGGTGTCTATGATGCAGGCCGGGTTCGCCAGGCCCCGTCCGGCAAACAGATCAGAGAGCCGGCGCAGATCCTCATAATGATAATTGGACAAATTCTGTCCATGTTGATTGACGGCGCCACGCAGCACAGCATGCGTCAGGCTGTTGCCGCTGGTGCGGACCGCCCAGCCCTGATAGGTGAATGTGTGGCCGTTCTGGGCTGCTTCAATCGCGTTGAGCATGACATTGAGATCACCGCTTGTCGGATTTTTCATGCCGACGGGAATATCCACGCCGCTGGCCGTCAGCCGGTGCTGCTGATTTTCAACCGAGCGTGCTCCGACCGCGACATAACTGAGAATGTCCGACAGATAGGTGTGATTTTCAGGATAGAGCATCTCATCCGCGGCGGTGAGGCCGGATTCACGCATCGCACGCAGATGCATCCGGCGCAGGGCGATCAGTCCACCGGCCATATCGGGTTCCTTTTCCGGATCCGGCTGATGGAGAATCCCCTTATAGCCAAGACCGGTTGTCCGTGGTTTATTCGTATAGATTCTCGGTATCAGCAGCAGGCGATCCTTGACCTTTTCCTGAACAGCGCCCAGGCGGCTGACATAATCACAGACGGCGGCTTCACTATCGGCTGAACAGGGACCGATGATCACCAGCAGCCGGTCGCTCTCACCGCGCAGAATCGACGCGATCGCCTGATCACGTTCTTCTTTCAGTTGAACCAGAGCCGGCTCTAGCGGATAGAGCCGGATGATTTCTTCCGATGTCATGATTTTACTCAGATATTCAAATCCCATTCATGCCACTTCCCGACTTCAGGTGGATTCACCGCTGATGGCCAACTCAGCGATCAGCAGTGACGGACAGGCGATCTGGCCGGACGCGCCGGGAAGATCAAATAATAGATCGGAACCGACTTGCCTGACCTGACGCAGCAGATCAAAGAAATTGCCGGCGACCGTAATCTGTTCGACCGGGTGGCCGATAACGCCATCTTCAATCAGGAAACCTTCCGCGGACAGGGAAAAATCGCCTGAAATCAGGTTGGTGCCGGCGTGAAGGCCGGTCAGTTCCTGAATCAGCAGTCCGTTATTCATCTCAGAACAGAGGGCATCCCGACTGAGCGGTCCCGGCAGGACCAGGCAGTTGGTCGCGGCGACCTGCACCCCCATTTTCCAGCTGGGCCGGAATCCGTTGCCGGTGCTGCTGGTTCCGTCTTTGGCCGCGGTCTGCCGATTGTGCAGAAAACTGTTCAAAGTGCCGCTGTCGATCAGGCGGGTGATCCGGGTTGGAACCCCTTCACTGTCAAATGGCGGCTGGTAGAAACTTTCATTGTGAAACGGATCATCAACCAGCGAAACGCAGTCAGATGCTACCGGTTGGCCGAGTTTTTCACCGAGCAGCGACAGACCCTGCTGGACCCGGTCAGCGAAAAAGGCCGGCAGGAAAGCCGTCAGAAGATCAATGGCCGCGCGGTTTTCCAGGACGACCGGCAGCCGGGCCGATGGGACAGGCCGGGCACCTAGTACCGCGATGGCCCGTTCGGCCGCTTTCCGGCCGATGGACCGGCAAATCTCAGGATCAAGATCATGTCCCTGCCAGATTTCAACCCCTTTCTTGACACTGTCACCGGATGCCGCGCGGGCCAACGCGAAAGCATAAGCCAGATTACTTCTGTCATGAACCGATAACCCCAGCGAATTTTTGATATAGCGCTCGGATTCCATATAGGCGACCGCCGCGTATTCAACCTTACGGATTCGGGAGTCCGTCTCCAGTGCCGCCGCTTCCATGGCCATCGCGCTGTCGATCAGTACCTGGGGTTCAAGTTCAGCCAGTGACTGGCTGAACCGGTTGGCTTTTGCCTGATCCCGCTCCGCGTCGGTGTCATGTCCGTCGAAAAGATCCTCTTTTTTTGAGTCCGCGAGTACCGAGGCATTGGAGGCGGCTTCCTCCAGCATCCAGGGAATGACGGACGGATCGATCTTTTCCGAGTAGGCGTAGCCCATGCGTCCCTCAATAACACCGCGGAAACTGATTCCCTGTTCCTGGCTGCTCTCATAGCGGCTGATCTTCTTCTCAAAGACATGGATATCCAGCGAACGGCCCCGTATGACATAAGTCTCGGCTTCACTGAAACCATAGCGAAGCGCATCATCCAGCAGCTGCTTTTGCAGTGATTCAATCTGATTCATTCATGAACTCCTTCCGCCGACGGTCATCTGGCTGACCCGGATCATCGGCTGTCCGACATTGGCCGGAATGCTGCCGCTGACCGATCCGCACATCCCCTGCTCCATCGTCATGTGGCTGCCGACACGGTCGATTTTCATCAGAACATCAGCGCCCTTGCCGATCAGGGTCGCGCCGCGGACCGGTTCGGCAATCTGTCCGTCCCGGATCAGATACGCTTCACGCACACTGAAGTTGAACTCACCGCTGGCCGGATCAACTGAGCCGCCGCCCATTGCCTTGGCATAAAGGCCATAGGGCGTCGCACGGATAATCGATTCCGGAGTTGACTCCCCCTCAGCGATATAGGTGTTGCTCATCCGGGAGGTCGGTGCGTAGCGATACGATTGGCGGCGGGCCGACCCTGTACTTTCAAGTCCCAGTGTCCGGCCGTTATGCCGGTCAACCATATAACTCTTCAAGATCCCCTTATCAATCAGTGTGATCTTCTGTGTCGGTGTTCCCTCATCATCAATATCGCGTGAGCCCCAGTCATTCGGCAGAGTGGCGTCATCAACCGCGCTGACGATCGGACTGGCGATCGGCTGGCCGAGTTTACCTTCAAACACGGTGGCATGGCGGGCCAGAGCCGTCGCCTCCAGCCCGTGGCCGCACGCTTCATGAAAGATGACACCGCCGAAGCCGCCGTCTATGACAACCGGCATCTGTCCGGAAGGACATTCAGCGGCCGTCAGCATGGTCGCCGCGGTACGGGCTGACCGCCTGGCCAGCGCGTTGCTGTCCAGTGACTCAAACCATTCATAGCCGCGCCGGGCGCCGGGCCCGCTGAAACCGGTCTGCTTCTCCGTGGCTGATGAGGCGACCGCCTCAAAACGGAAACGGATATACAGCCGCTCATCTTCAACCAGCAAACCTTCGGAATTCGCGATCAGGATCCGGCTGTCAGACTCAGATAAGGCCGCGCTGGTCTGGCTGATCCGTGCATCCTCGCTCTTCGCGCAGTCAGAAGCTTCACGCAGGCGGCGGACCTTAACGGATTTCGCGATTTCCGGGAAGCGGATCTGCCACGGATGGTTTGACTCGAACTGCAGGCGGCGCAGCACGGTCATATCCAGCTGGCGATGACCCTGCAGAGCCGCCGCTGTCAGGCGGGCCAACTCGAGCAGTCCACGTTCGCTCAGATCGTTGCCATAGGTATAGAGAGAC
>RZZF01000178.1 GCA_009929975.1 Clostridia bacterium | reverse complement strand
TTCGTGAAGTGATTGATCTGTCTGAAATACCCATGTGGCTGGAACAATTGTCCGGACGCCATGTGAACGGCAAGATCGTGGTCGATCTGACCTGATATGGAAAGGGGGGCTCTGATCAGAGCCCCTTTCCTTTATAGCTGATCAGACGGCGGCAGGCGGAAACGAAGATTGAAAATCGCGCCGCGTCCGTCTTCGGCATTCTCGGCCCAGATCCGCCCCTTCATTTCGGTCATATAGTTCGCGCAGCTGTGCAGGCCGAAGCCGTGTCCACTGTCCTTGGTTGAAAAACCATAACTGAAAATATCTTCCAGCTGATTCTGTTGGATTCCCTTGCCGCTGTCCATGATCCGGACCAGAACCCTGTCCGGTTCACGCTGAACGGTGATGGCCAGCCTGCGCAGATCACGCCTGCCATCCTGAATTGATTCAATCGCGTTCTTGATCACATTGGTCAGGACATGGAACAGCCGCGTCCGATGGGCCAGCACCTCGACAGGCGCCTGATCTGTAAACTGAAGATCAATTGAATCACGCCGGATGGTTTTCTGGTACATCTCCAGAACATCGCCAAGAACCTGTACGACATCGACTGCTTCAAGATGGACCGCCTGCTCCGCCAGATCAGTCTGACTCTGGACGATCTCTTCAATCAGGCGGATTTTGTCATCGAGCCGCGCCATCATGTCCTGCATGTCACGGCGGAATCGTTCGATCTGCGAACCCAGCGCCGCATAGAGCCGCAGAAGCTGCCGGCTGCCGGTATCCAGCTGAGCGGATCGCTCAAACTGGTCTATTTTCTGCCGTAGGAGCTGATTGGCTTTCTTCAGGTCCGGCAGTCCGCTTTGACCGGTCTGCGTCTGCATGGACTGAGCCAGCAGACGCACACTGTTCATCAGATTGGCGATATTGTGCAGAATTGCCGACGTATCTTCCACTCCGCGGCGGCGGGCCTGCTCCATCAACTGATGATAACTGCCGTTCAGGCGGTCGAACAGACTGATCTCATGCAGTGTGGAACTGATATGCAATGCCAGGCTGCGATACTGCCTGATATCATAATGCTCCGGCTTGATCGCGATGAACCCGGAATAATGATCTCCGATATTGAGGAAATGTGTCAGAATAAACGCGGGTTGATCATTTTCGAACAGCAGACGCTCAACCATGTCCGCGCGGCTCAGTCTGCTTATCTGATCATGCCGCTGGCCGGAAATCGCTGACCAGGAATAACTGAGGTGATACTGGCTGAACAGATCCGTTCCAGCAGGATCATCAAACAGGAAAATATGACACCCCTGCACCCCGATCCGGGGCAGATTGTCATTCAATGAACGGTACAGGCTGTCTTTCTCAAAATTGGTGATCAGGATCTGGCCGACTTCCTTCAGTGTCGTCTGCTGATAGCGGTAGGCAATGTCCTGGCGGAATCGTGCGGTTGCCAGCCAATTCTGCAGAATCAACTGCATCTGGTGACAGAGATCATCGGCTCTGGTCCATATTGACCGATCCTCAGTGGTCAGGCATGACGGCAGAATGGCACGCCGGAACCGAATGGCGAATGAACGCAGTCCGGGACTGATGACACGGGGCTCATTTTCCCGCAGCAGACGTTCGAAGGACAGCAGATATGAACGCTGCTGTTCCTTCTCCAGAGCCCGCCTGAAGTCAAGGATCAGCGCTTCAACCTGTCTGAGACTGAATGGCGTGTCATGGCTGAGCGGCACGGCAAGTCCGGTCGGCGGATCGATCTCCGGCTGACCGTTTTGCGTCGTGGCTGTCGCCGGTTGGCCGGACATGAGCAATGAATCACGGAACGGCAGGCAGCCGCAGGAATCACGGTAAATGACCTGTCCCGGCACATATTCAATCAAAGATGACTGATCCTCACCTTTGATCCGCCGGATCAGCTTGCGCGTGCTTTGGTAGCCAAGTTCATACCAGGGGAAGTCGACGGTTGTCAGAGAAACACGGGAAAACCGTCCGGTATCACCGTCCTCGTAACTGGTTACGGCGATATCTTCCGGCACCCGCAGACCGCGTTCCGTCAGCGCTTCGATGATCTCATATGTCTCCTCATTTGTCAGGGACATAATCGCGTCCGGTATGGCACCCTGAACATCCAGCAGGTAAGCAACCGCCTGACGGCCGCGCTCTGAAACATTCAGCCCGGCCAGAATCTCCGAGTTAACATGGTACTGCGGGTCATAAAGCTGGTGGCGATCCATGACCTCCCGGTAGGCATCGGCCCGGTTATCCGGCCAGAACGGATCAATAAACGCGATGCGGCGGCAGCCATGCGTGACGATCAGATGTTCAGTCAATTCACGGATATACTGGTCTCCCTCGAAGACAATCCCGGGGGTATCGGACTGAGAAGAACCGATCGTCACCGTCGGTAGACCAGGCATAAGGCCGGACCGTTCATGCTCACGGCCTCCTCGTGCCCATCCCAGAAGCAGCAGACCATCCACACTGAACTGGGAAACCAGCTGCTGCAGCATATGGATCTGATCAAGATTCTCAGCCGTGAAATGGACCAGAAAATGGGCGATCCGTATCACATTGACCTGAGATTCCCGCGCCGCGTCCGCGATCCCCATCGCCAGAAGATTATGATACTCGTCGTAGGCGTCTTCATCAAGAAAGGCAATTGTCAGACGCTCATTCATGCCTCCGCCTCCTTCCTGTCCGTCTGGTTGAATCGGATGACGATCGCCGCGTCCTGAGTGTCTGTCATGGCATCCGCCAGAATTGATCCGCCCATATCCTGTATATAACTGAAACAGCTGTACAGACCGTAGCTCTGGTAATCATCGCGCGCGGATTCGTATTGAAACGCACGGTTAAGTGCGTCTGTATGCAGGCCGGTCCCGCTGATTCTCAACAGCGGACCTTCAGCGTCAATATCGGTCATCAGATGGATAACCCGCCGGTCAGGCGACAGCCCATGCATGGTTCTGCGCACATAATCGACCAGGGTGAAAAGGACAAAGAACATCTTAGCCCGATATACGCTGGCCTTGACCGGTTGCCTGAAGTCGCGGGTAATCCGGACCTGATACTGTGACAGGGCCTGATGATGCAGATTAAGTGCGTCTTCCAGCATCGGTATGATCAGATGCTCTTCAGCGTATTGATCGGTTCCGACATATTGCTGCTGTGTTGTCACCCATTGGCTGATCAGATCGATATGGCCTGACAGACGTTGCAGATTATAGTCCAACCGGTTCTGCACCGTCGATACGGCGAGATCCAGCTGCAGATAGAATCTGGCCAGCATATGGCCTTTGCCACCGGGCGCAAACAGTGCGCCCAGGTCATCAAGTGAAGGGCGAAGCAGCTGGCCGGCCCTGATCAGGTCCGTCAGAGACTGGGACTGGACCTGCTCTTCAATCAGATTGTGTGAAACATGAATACTGTTGAGAACATTGCCGATATTATGGAGAATATCAACCGCGATTTCCGCCATTCCTTCGCGATAGGCATTATCCACGAGCTGACGATACGCCGTATCCAACCGCTGCAGCAGCATGATACCGTGCAGTGCGGTACTGATATGGGTCGACAGCAGCTGATAAGCCGTTTCCTCCAGCAGGGTTCCAGCCCCGAACAGGACAAAGCCAAGAATCTCATCGGTGACATGAAGCAGGTAAGCCAGAGAGATACGCTCCTGATTCCCGCCCGACAAATCGCTCAGATGCTGTTTCAGACTGGCGGATTGTCCGTTCACAGGCTGCAGCTGTCCATCTCGATAATGATAGGCGATCGAGCAGTGCTCAAACAAATCAACATCACTCTCACGGCCGCCGAGAAAAGAATCCGATAAAAACAGGCAGCAGCTGCTGATTTCCAGACGGCGCATCGCGTCGGTCAGAGAGCGGGACAGATTGTCCATCGAGAAATCAAGCAGGAGCTCCTGGCTGATTATCTGGAGATTCTGCTCGACGGCCCGTACCTTCAGATCGGAGTTTCCGATCAGGCAGGCAGAACGTTCCTGAACAAGCGTCTGGGCCTGCATCAGCAGATCGCCGCCCCAGAGAAAATCGTCCTGACGGCAGAGCAGCCAGGGATATAGTTGGGATCGCAGCGAGGCAATCACTTCGTTGATTCTCGCTTTATTGCTGATCCCTGCCATCTGCTGGACCAAAGGCTGGAGAAACAGCTTTTCATCCCGCTGTCCACAGGCCGTGGTGAAGGCATGAATCAATACGTTGAAATTGAGCTCAGCCCGTTGATGCCGGCGTGCCAGCCGGGCAGCCATCGCCTCTATCTCCTCATCCGCTGCCTGGTCCAGGGGGATGTCCTGCTGCT
>RZZF01000177.1 GCA_009929975.1 Clostridia bacterium | reverse complement strand
ATTTCGCCGCGAAAAAAAGTGAGAACTCCGTTTACCAGAGCATGATGATCCACCCGTTCCTTTTTGATCTGCAGGCTGATCCAAACGAGTCGTATGATGTCAGGTCAATCCACCCGGCGAAAGCGTCTGAATTGAAGGATCAGCTCGAAGCGTTCAATGCGTCGGTCCGCCAGAATCCACGCGGCTGGATCTGATCAAGGCAGAACATGGCTGAGAGGAATGATATTCAGCTTCAGCGAAGTCCCTTCGAAATTTCGTCTGCCCGGCAGATCCTGCCATTCATAATAGGTCAGATACAGCGAGTGGTCGATCACCGTCATGCTCGTATAGGCATGGCAGATCCCCGGTGTCTGTTCCAGATAACGAATATGATGCCATGTACGGCCGTCATCATCCGATACCGCGCTGCAAAGCGGCCAGCGGTCACGCCATCCGGCAAATCGGCCGAAGACCGTCGGATTCCAGATCATCAGGAGCTGGCCGGTTTCCGGCAGTCGTTTGACCGTCGCCGGTGAAACTCCGCTGACCAGCGGCATCGGTTCAGGAGAGGACCAGGAATCACCACCGTCTTTCGATTGGCACTGGTAAATATAGCCCAGATCCGAACGGATGATCATCATCAGCGAGCCATCTCTCAGTTCGACAAGCCCGGGTTCCTGAACTCCGGTCCGGGAAGCCGCCAGTTCAACCGGCTGTCGTCCCTGCTGCCAGCTCATTCCACCGTCATCTGAATAGAAACACAGACCAAGCGCATGTCCAGACCGTTCATCCTGATTCCAGGCAGCCGGAACAAGAATCCGGCCATAGGCGGTCAGCAGCACTCTGGCATTATTGACTACATGGTACCCCGGCTGAGCACTGACTTTGATCGGCTCACCCCAGGTCCGGCCGTCATCGCCACTGCGTCTGACATAACAATGGCAGGACGTGTAGGAGTCATCTTTGATCAGAAAAAACATCAGCAGCTCACTGTGATAGCGCAGAAATGAAACTGACATGGTGTTGGCACCACCCCGGTTGGCCTGAAGGACAAAGGCGTCTGACCAGGTCAGACCGCCGTCAACCGATCGTCTGGCTGCGATATGCGCCGCGCTGAAATCCTCATGTCCGCCGGTAAAGCAGGTCCAGCCAAGCAGCAGCGAACCGTCTGACAATTCAATCAGATCGCCTTCAGATTGCCGCGGTGATGTTTCGCTGTACGGACAGACGGTCAGGGTCACATGGTCAAGCATGATCGTTTCCGCCTCCTCTCGATCGTAAAATTCAGTTGCTAAAGCCAACCTTCAATCCGGTGGGCAATTCGGATAATCTCAGGATCATCAGCCGCGACACGGACCATCGGTGCTCTGACACCACCTGTGTCAACCCCGCGCGCCTGCAGAACCGCTTTCGCCGCGGAGACCACCGTGGTCTGGCTGAATCGGGTCAGATCCGTAATCACCCGGTTGATCCGTTCCTGCCACAGCATCGCAGCCGGCAGGTCCCCGGACTGAAAGGCCTGTTCCAGCGCGACAAACAACTCAGGCATACAGGCATACGTTCCGCCGATTCCCCCATTCGAACCGAGGACACGACCCGCCAGATACTGTTCGTCCGCTCCATTGAAAATGACAAAGTCATCCGAGCTGTTCTGGCGCCACCGGGTGATATCCGCGCAGGAGTCCGAACTGTTCTTGATCCCGATGACAGACGCTCTGGCCGCCATTTTCCTGAACAGCTTAAGCGACAGGCGATAACCGGTTGTCGAAGGAATATTGTAAATGAAAAAGGGAAGTTCGGCGGCCTCGATCATCTGAAGCCAGTGGGATTCAATACAGGATTCCGGGAGCTGGTAATAGACATTGGAGATCGCGGCGATCGCGTCAGCGCCAGCCTGAGACGCATGAGCCGCGAGTTCTGTGGACTCAAGGGTGGTCGGCGCTCCGGCATGGACAATGATCGGGACCCGATGACCGACTTCTTCGATCACCGCTTCAACGATCTTTTTTCGTTCAGCTGCGGTCTGAAAGATGGAGTCTCCGCTGCTCCCCGTCAGATATAATCCATCAACCCCGCGTTCAACCAGCCAGCGGGCGAGACGGCGGGACGCGGCCGGATCGACCGCCCCCTGCGGATCGTAACAGGCATAAAACGCGGGATATACGCCCTGAAATCTCTTCTTTTGAGCCGGCATCTGATACACCTCCTGCCAGGGGGGCTGACCATCCGGTATGGCCGGACAGTCAGACGCTCCAATGGTTGACTTCGGCCTTATTGCGCCGCGAGGATACGATCGACCACCAGTTGACGGAACTCAGGGGTCAGCAGACAGAAGTAGGCGGTGAATCCGGTTACCCGGACCACGAGGTCAGGAAACAGTTCCGGGTTTTTATCGGCCGCCAGAATCTGGTCCGCGTCGATGATATTGATATTGAGCAGGGTCGCGCCCTGTTCACAGATGGTCAGGATATAGTCACAGATTTTCTGGACGGCTTCACGATCACAGGCCAGGCCGGGATCCAGTTCGAGCTGGATCGGCGCGGTATTGCCGTAGCCGGGCTGGATCTGGCAGATGGAGTTGCTCATCGCCGTCACCGCACCGTCGCGGCGGAAACCGGGATGCGGATTCGCGCCGTGGCTGATCGGCTGGCCGTCGCGTCGGCCATTCGGGGTCGCTCGAACTTCCTTGCCCAGCTTGATCGTATTGGACCAGGAAAACCAGCCGGGGATGAACTTGACCGGGGCATGGCGTTCATCCAGCGCGTTGACTTCATCGGCGAAGGCACTGGACACACGCTCCGCCCACTGGTCGCCGATGGTCTGGCCGCCGCCGTAACGCTGGCTGGCCGCCAGCATCAGGCGGATATATTCACCGTCCGGCCCGTCATAGTTGGAGCGCAGCGCGGCGGCCAGCTGATCCCAGCTCAGGCGCTGTTCATCTTCAATCCGCTGCTGCAGCGCAGCGAACGAGTCGGCAACCGTGGCGATGCCGGTGCCGTCGATGCCCATATTGTAGTACTGGGCGCCCTGGTCAACCATGTCGCGGCCGCGCTCGACCGGGCCATGGCTGATCAGATTGAGCAGCAACTCCGGTTCGTTATAGACCTGGTGTTTGAGATGGAACATAATACCCTGACCCATCACATCCACCGCCCGTGCCTGGTGCTTGAGATAAATCTGCCAAAGCCGCTCGGTGGATCGTTCGCCGCCGTCATCCAGCAGTTCATCGAGCGCGATCTGGAAGATTTTGGCATGATTCATCTTAAGGCAGTCATTGAGGGTATATTCCAGTCCCGGCAGGCTCATCCAGTTGCAGCCGACCGCGATGCGCTGGCGGGCCAGCGACAGCGGGTAGCCTTTTTTCATAAATCCTTCACTCAGCGCGGCATCGCCGGAAAAGCGCGGCCAGCCGTTCTTGTTTTTGAACAGGTACTCGACGCTCTTGAACAGAAAGTCCTTGTCCATCTGCTCATGGACACGAACCGTCAGATTGCAGCTGGAATCGAGCCAGTCCGCCGCTTCAAGGATCAGGTAGGAAAACGGCGAGACCAGATCATTGCCCTGAGCGTCCATTCCCCCCAACTGATAATAGTGCGGGTCATTGAGCAGCAGGCAGGCGATATAGTAGCGGGCTTCATCTTTGTCAATCAGCCCCTGCGCCAGATCACGTTCATAATAGGGGCGCAGCAGTTCATCCAGTTGGCCGCCGGCACCGTCACGGTTATACGTTCGTGACGCCATATTGAAATAACAGATCCACTGGCACGCTTCCCGCAGGGTGCGCGGCCTGCCGTCAACCAGATAGTCATTACAGGCGAGCATCTGCTCGAGGTTATCGCGCAGCACGGGGTTTGTCTCCTGCGAAATCGCGTCGGCAATCACCTGGCTCGTATGGCGCATCCATTGCTGGATCCCGTTGATCACACGGACTTCCGCCCGGTAGAATTCGTCATGCTGCGGGTTGACGCCGCGGTAATGGGCCAGCTTTTCCAGCAGCCCGCCCCAGCCCAGATCCAGACCGATCTGATAGTCGCCGCCGAAATGGGCGTCAGACCCGATGCCGGGTACCAGACCGTATGTTTGCTGATCGGCTTTGAGATGGTCATAGGGATAGTCCGGGTTCCAGCCGGTTCCCGGCTGGCGCAGCCAGATCAGCGCGAACATCCAGCGGTTGCAGAAGGCGTCGCATGGGTCGATATGAATCGGGTGCTCGTCCATCAGCCGGTAAAAGGTCTCGCTCCAGCCCTCATAGCCGTACCAGCCACCGTTTTCGTGGTTGACATGGGGATGGAAGACAAAATCATCAGGCGCTTTGACCGATCCGTAGTCATCGCCGTCGCGGTAATTACCGATGTCCTTTTTATCTCGGGTATCTTCAATTTTCCGCTCGCGCAGGATCTG
>RZZF01000176.1 GCA_009929975.1 Clostridia bacterium | reverse complement strand
CACGCGCTGGTCCGTGAGATCGCGGCAGACGGCTGGTACGATGAATTCAAAACCTTTTGTACGGAGACGATCATCCGGATACTGTCCGGAACGCTGCTGGACGGGCTGCAGGACCACATCCTGTTCAGCCATTGCGCGACACCCCTGACCATCGAACGCGAAACCGGCAACAGCGGCGGCGCGATCACCGGCTGGGCCCTGGGCTCCGATTCGCTGCCGGCTGAGACGAATCTCAAAAAGATCAAACACTCCGTCCGGACACCGATCCCGGATGTCTGTCAGGCCGGCCAGTGGACGTTCAGTCCGGCAGGGCTGCCGATCAGCATCCTCACCGGCAAACTGGCCGCGGACCGAATCGCCGGGGAATTGGGCAAACCACGCCACTGACGGGAGGATCCGGTATGCTGTTTCACCTCATCCTGATCATCAGCGGTCTGCTGGTCAGCCGATTGCTTTTCTTCCGTTTCCCGCGGCTTGAACCGACGGAAGAGGCTCCTGCGCCCCGACGGCTGTCCGTGATCATTCCGGCCCGCGACGAGGCACGGACGCTGCCGCTGCTGCTGGATGACCTGGCGCGACAGGACGTCCCCACTCATGAGATCATCGGCGTGGACGACCATTCCAGCGACGGCACAGCCGCGGTCATCCGCTCGGCCGGCGCTGTCTATCGGGCCGCCGGAAAACGGCCGCCGGGCTGGATCGGCAAATCCTGGGCCTGCCAGACCGGTGCGGACGCCGCCAGCGGCGACGTCCTGCTGTTTCTCGATGCCGATGTCCGGCTGTCGCCGGGAGCTGTCGGCAGCCTGATGCGGGAAAAAGAACGCCGTCAGTGGACCATCTCCATCCAGCCGTATCACCAGACAGTGAAAGGGTATGAACAGCTGTCCCTGTTTTTCAATCTGATCCAGCTGGCCGCCAACGCGATCAGTCCCGTGTTCCGTTTCCGCCACACCGGGTTGTCCGGTCCGGTGATCGCCATCGACCGCGCCGTCTACCAGGCGATCGGCGGCCATCGCGCGGTCCGGAGCAGCATTGTCGATGATCTGGCACTGGGCCGGCGGCTGTGGGCGGCAGGCTATCCGTTTCGGGTGCAGATGGGCGGCAGCCTGATCCACTACCGCATGTACAGTGGCGGTCCGCTTGATTTATGGCAGGGCTGGACAAAAAACATGGCGACAGGCGCTGGCCGAACACCGGCCGCTCTGCTGAGCCTGGTGTTTATCTGGATCACGGCGTGTACGGCGGTTCCGATCGCCCTGGTTCAGGCTTTCAGCAGCGCGGGAGCCGGATATCCGCTCGCGGCGATGGTTCTGTATGGCACTGGGCCTTGGAACTGGCACGGATCGCGCGAAAAGCCGGCCGGTTCAAAGGACTGGCGATCGCCCTCTTCCCTCTCAGCTTGATCTTTTTCCTGCTGATTTTTGCGGTATCGCTGTTCAAGCGGGTCTTTCACCGCACGGTGGCCTGGAAAGGCCGGAAAATCAAATTGGGATCATAGCGGGAAACGGTGCGCCGCGATCTAGCGGTCCAGAAGCTGCAGGCATTCCGCCCTTTCCTGCTCAAGCAGGCGCAGGTCATGGCCGCTTTTCAGATCATCCGGCAGCTTGTCCCAGATATAGTCAATGAACACCATGATAATCTGCCGGTTGCGGTAGGTCGCGCGTTCCATAATGATGCCGAGGGCCTTGATGATGGCCAGCACCACGGAACGATCCTGCCGGCCGTAATGCACCACCTGTGAAAACGACTGGTCGATGATCTTCTCAAAATCAATCAGCTCAAAGGCCGCGACCACCGGACTGTCCACCGCTGAGGCGTGTTCATCCTGCCGGACCAGCAGCCAGCCATGTTCCAGATCGGCCAGATGGGACAGCAGAACGCCGGTCATCTTCAGGCAGTGAATCGCCGTATTCGGATCATTGATCCCGGGCGAGATGGACCGCAGGGTGATCTCATTGATTTTCTGAACTGAGAAAAGAAAATCCTGATCTTCCAGCGGCTCATTGCCGATGGTAAAACAGCCGCGGAAACGACTGGACGGGTCCTCGAAGTCCTCCTGGTCATGGTATACCGTAAGCAGTGATGTCTCCTCCGTCACGAATACGCCGGTGATTTTCGACAGCACGATGGTGCAGTCGGCTTCCTTGGCGATGCGGGTCAGCCGCTGATAGTTGATCAGGCGGATATAGCCGTACTTTCCGGCCTTCACGTCCAGCTGGCGCTGGCCTTCCGGCGGGGCGTACTGCCGGCTGATATTGCCCTGCATCAAAAAATCCCGGTAGTCGCGGATGCAGTCGCCGGCCTGGTCCTGCAGGCGCTGGATCAGGTTCTTCACCTGGATATAGGCGCTGACGTGATTGACATAACGGAGAAACTGGATCAGGCAGAGCATGATCAGCAGGATGCTCAGGTTGGCCGAAATGACCGGCTGGCCATTGAGTGACGTTTTCATGAACGACAGCGCCATGATCGAATAAACGAAACCGGCCATGAACAGCCCGAGGGTCTGGACGGTCTCATCGTCAGTCAGGAAATTTTTGACCACCCGCGGCGAGTACTGGGACGAATACGTTGTCAGCACCACCATGGTGGTGGAAAAGGTAAAAACCGTCATGGTCAGCAATGCCGCCGAGGTCACCCCGAGAATGGTCTGGGCCAGTTCAACGCCGGTCAGGAGGAACGGCGGGACAACGGTCGCCGGGCGAAACCAGCGGCCGGAATCAACGAGGCCGCTCAAAACCGCGAGCAACAGAGCCGCCAGTGTCATCCAGGCGGGTTTCAGCCAGATGCTGTACTTGAGTTTCAGCCACAGGCGTTTGAGCATAAGAGCCTCCTCAGATCGGCAGCTGTTTGCGGTGGAAGACCCGGATCGCTGCCGCGAACAGAACCAGGGCAAGGCCGCCGTAGACCAGGTTGATCAACAGCGTCGGCTCGCCTCTGGCCAACTCAATCGGATCAAACCAGCCGTAGGGCGTTATCTTTTTCAATGGTTCCAGCCGGTCCGACGCGCCGCCCAGCATATTGAGCAGCAGGAAGATGATCGGCAGGCCGGCACCGAATCCGGTCGCCAGCGCGCTGTCATTGAACAGGCAGGAAAAAAAGAACACCATCATGATCACCGCCAGATTGAGCAGCATGACGGTCACATTGAGACGCAGGAACTGCGGGATGTCGAGAAGGCCCGGCAACATCAGTTCACTGAAGCCGACACCGACCGCGAACAATGCCGTGAACAGCACAATGATGGACAGCAGCGCGTAGACACCGAGTGTGGTGATGAGTTTCACCCGGGAGTTCGGTGTGGCAAGGAAACAGGCAAACGAGCCGTTATCCACTTTCTTCGCGACCAGACGGTGGCCGAGAATGACACAATAGACCATGGGGAACGCCAGCATGAGCAGACCATACAGCCAACTGGCGAGATAGCTGGTCAGGTCGGTCACCAGCTGGGAAAAGCCCATCGCCTTCATCATGTCTTCAGGAAACAGCTCCAGCATTGAGGTGATCGATTCCATGTCCTCTGGATCGTACATGGCGATCATGATCGTCAGATACATCGTCAGCACCGCAAAGAAGATCAGCCAGAGCAGCCAGTTTTTTCTGACGGTGTGTTTCAAAAGCGCGATACTCATGATTGTCCCTCCCCGCTGTCCTGGCCGTAATACTTCATGAACAGTTCTTCCAGGTTCTGATTTCGGACATCCAGATCAATGATCTCCAGGCCGGCCGCCAGTTTGATGAACCGGTCGATCGCACGGCCGGGCACCGTCACGTCCAGACTCCCGCCGATCTCCCGGCTGAACACAAAACCGGCGCTGCTCAGAGCGTCTTCAGCGGCACTGGAATCCGCGGCCCGCAGCAGGTAACGGCGCTGGCGGGTGCTCTTGAGTTCATCCGCCGCAGCCTGGTGAATCATCCGGCCTTCGCGGATGATCAGGACATGATCACAGGTCTTCTCAACTTCCTCAAAACTGTGGCTGGACATGAGAATCGTCTTGCCCCGGCCGCGTTCTTCGCGGATCAGTTCAACAAACCGGTTTTGCATCAAAGGATCGAGACCGCTGGTCGGTTCATCGAGGATCAGAACCTGTGGATCATGCATGAACGCGGCAACAATCCCCAGCTTCTGTTTCATGCCTTTGGAAAATTTATTGATTCGTCCGGCCGGCTGCAGCTCGAATCGCTTGAGCAGCTCTTTCTCGCGCCGGGCGGCACCATTCGGCCGGCCGCCGCGCATCTGGTGCATGAAACGAAGGTATTCGTCACCGCGCATCTTATCGGGAAAGCTGATTTCTCCGGGAATATAACCGAGCGTTTGTTGAATTTCCGGGGCGTTCCGCCAACAGTCCCGGCCATTGATGGCACTCTGGCCGCTGTCGGGCTTCATGAAAC
>RZZF01000175.1 GCA_009929975.1 Clostridia bacterium | reverse complement strand
GGCATACAGTTCAGTCTTCCCCATGATAACGAGGTCACCGCTCTCTGCCTGCGGTTCGCTCAGTAATCTGACCTCATCAAGAACCGCTGATGTGTCAGCATCACCGGTAATATAGAGACATCGCTCATTTCGGGAAAGTGAGTTATGGATATAAGAAGTTATATAACCTTCGATTTCATTTTCTTCCTGATAAAGAGCGACCAGATGATCCCCCGGTCGAATCTCTTTCGCCTGATTGAGTAGGTCCTGTACAGACATTCTGGCGGCTCCCTGATCAACAGTAGAATCTGGAATTGCCAAAATCCACTGCAATTGAATGCAACGTAATA
Source organism: Clostridia bacterium (assembly GCA_009929975.1). Lineage (GTDB taxonomy): Bacteria > Bacillota > Clostridia > Saccharofermentanales > UBA5734 > SLHU01. The sequence goes on along the minus strand of RZZF01000175.1, from coordinate 4,064 downwards.
ATTATACAGAATAATACCACAAATGCAAAAAACAATCCATTTACCGCTTGTGTTGTTATTCTGAAAGCACATGCGTTTGTCAAAATAACAATTCGGCAGATTCTTCATATTTTATGAATGACAAGCTGAGCCTGTTCCCGTAAAATAAAAACGTTCATATTGACGTTCAGACATATCGTGCGGGGCATTTGAGGTATTTTATGAGAAAACATTTCAATCGGAACGGCACTGGCAGAAACCTGATGATCAGCCTGCTTGTGTTTTTGATGATCACTGTGGTTTTTGTCACCGGCAGGCAGTCACCGGTTGAAGCCGTTCCCTCGGCACCTGAGATCGTACTAGGCAGTGCAACCCTTGACAACGGAACGTATTATTTTCAGAACGCGGCGGTGACGGGATCCGGTATCCGGACGCTGCTGTTGAATTTTTCGAGCCGTGTAACCGCAGGGGATCAGATCATCCTGCCGGTTGAGACGGGTTTCAATGTTTCCGCAAGTTCAACCGTATATACCAAACGAGTCAGCCTGGATGACAATGTGACACTCGCCATGCTGCAGGACTATATTCGCCGGATCGGATTCACGATCAGCAGTGAAAGTCAGACAATTGACGCCACAATAACAACAGAGAGTGTGGCGTATGACACCTATTACCATTTGGACACACAACACTATTATCAATATATTCCCGATTCAGACAAAAATTGGATCGAGGCGTATGACTCAGCCCGTTCGATGACATATATGGGACGAACCGGGTATCTGGCGACGATCACAAGCCTGCAGGAGGATGAATTTGTCAACGCCGTGTCTGGAGGAAAAACCGGCTGGTTGGGAGGAACGATCTTGAGCCCTGCCGGCGACGCGCCAGGAAGTCCTTTGCATTATGCCGGTTTCAATACCGCGGCTGTGACGGCATCTGGCTGGTACTGGGCCTGCGGACCTGAAAAGGGGCAGATTTTCTATAATGCGACCAGCCTGTATCCAAGTGCAACAGCGGGTCATGCCGCTGAGGTCGATACCGGCAATCCGTCAACATATTACAATTAGGCACGCGGCAGCCAATCCTATGAACCAAATAATCAGACCTCCTATGTTTCATCCGGCAATACGTATGAAACCTGCCTTACGACATTGAAGATTGATTTGAATATCGGCAAGCAAGGCACAGCGTTTTCCTGGAATGACCGGGGGGTTGAAGGTGCCGGCAGCGGCGACTGGGACGCGAAGGGCTATTTTGTCGAATATGGGGACAGCATTCTCGGCGACAGCCTGCCTGACCGCTCCGGTGATACATTCGCTTCGGACAGCAGTCTGCTGCGCCGCCCGTCCGGTGAGATTAGCCTGACCACAAGTGACTGGATGGATGCGGCCACGTATACCTGTGACATCGTATTACCACCGACCGCAGAAATGGTCACCCTGTCCGTGGACAGCGGATCATTTTCAATCCCGTCTCTTGGCGGTGTGCTGACGTTCCTCGGCGGCACGGCAGGCACAGACTATGTGCAGTATTTCTCAGCCGCGGAAACCTTCAGCAGCGCGGTTTTTTCCTTTACGGATGTTCTGGCGGCACAGGATGTCCTGAATACGATCCGCTTTACCGCGGATACACTGCGGCGGCAGACTGTAACGGCCACGTCCAGTACAGTATCCCCACTTGACGGTGACATGTATTTTGATGGACATTTTTACCGTTATATCGCAGGAACTACTGACTGGCCGACCGCTGTTCTTGAGGCCAGTACATTGCCAGATCCTTATTTTGGCGGTCGCGGCTACAGTGTCACGGTCACATCACAGGCTGAAAACTCAATCCTCCTGCGTCTCGTCAGAAACGGCAGCGGCTGGTATCGTGCCTGGCTGGGTGGACTCTGGCAGCGTAATTCCGGATCATTGTCTGAACCGGTCATTATCAGGGATACTGATGGCCATGAGTTGACGATTTCGGACCTTGCCGATACCGACCGGCATCTGACCTTGCTGAAAGATTATTCGATCCATTACGGCACTGCCAACGGCGGTGATTTTATCGACGGAGCCCTGCCTCCGATCCATGGCAGTTCAGACAAAGTTCAGTTTTACTGGATTGATGGGCCAGAGGCTGGTGAAGAGATCGCGAACAATACAACAGAATTCTCACCTTGGCATATCAATTCCGGACAGGTGCAGGATGAACCGAACAGCGGTGACTTTGTCTATATCGGCTGGGGCGGTGCCTACTGGGATGATCTGGGTGCGTTTCCCTCGGACTCGGGAACGACCTATGATCGTCGTGACGGTTATCTGGTCGAGTTTTCCGGTTTTGACGGCGGAACGACGGATGGCGTGATCCGAGAGGCGTCCATCGATGTGCTGCCGGCACCTGTGATCACAGGGATCACGCCAGGTGATCAGACATTGAGTGTGTCGTTTAGCGTATCTGATCCGTCCGCTGATTCTATCGAATATTCTCTGGATAACGGTCTCAACTGGACGGCCGTCTCTCCAATCTCAACCGTCAGTCCACTGGTCCTGTCCGGTCTGACCAATGGGACTGATTATAAGGTCAAAATCCGAATGATCAGCCAGGGAACACCCGGGCTTGAGTCCAACATGATAGCGGGCCGGCCGCTTGGCACTCAGACAATCAATTTTCCTGTGCTCGGGACGACCCGGTACGACGATGCCGATTTCGATCCCGGAGCGTCTGCCTCATCCGGTCTGGCGATTACATATTCCAGTTCAAATTCTCAGGTCGCGATCATCGATAATCAACAAATATCAATTGTCGGTGCCGGTACAGCAACCATCACCGCGTCACAATCCGGCGACAGCGAATGGGGTGCCGCCGCTGATCAGTCGCAGGAATTGACCGTTCTCCCGTATGATCTGGTCATCAGCAATTTCACCGCTGCTGATAAAATCTATGACGGAACAACCCATGCGATGTATTCCTATCAGACCAACCAACTGATCGGAGATGATCTTGCGCTTGATGTCACCGTCGCCTTTACCAGCAAGGATGTCACCTATATCGAACCGATCAGTGAGATTCTCCGAAACAACGAGGTGACCTTGACTGTCAACCGATTGACCGGGAGCGACGCGGGCAATTATGTGCTGGCAATGTCAACCTTGACGACAACCGCTACAATTACCCCAAAATTATTGACGATCACAGGCATGAGTGTTGATGATAAATATTACGATCGCTCGATGGATGCGACGATCTCGGGAGGCAGCCTGACAGGCGTTGTCTCGGATGATGATGTTCGGCTGACTGTCGGCGACGCGGTTTTTGCCTATCGCGATGCCGGCTACGACATTCCTGTTTTCGCCGATATGTACCTGCAAGGTTCTGATGCTGACAATTATTCCCTGCAGTCGCTGGATCTGTATGCAAACATTCGGCCGCGTCCTGTCAGAATTGACGTGGGCGGCGCTCAGGACAAAGTCTATGATGGAACGGATGAAGCAACCCTTTACGGTGTCCATGTGACAGGTGTTCTGTCAGGTGATGACGCGAGGCTTTTGAATTCATCCAGAGGGTACTTTTCTCAATCCAGCCCGGGGTATGATCTGCTGGTCTTCCCAGATCTCCATCTGGTCGGGGGCGAAGCCGGGAATTATGTCATTGACCATTTTGATGTCGTTCAGGCTTCAATCACCCCGAGACCATTGACCATTGCAGCACGCAGCGATACAAAACTTTATGGACATGACGATCCGCGATTGTATTACACATCAATCGGGTTTGCTCCCGGAGAATCTATGTCAAATCTGGCTGGCAGCCTGACCGTGTAGCGCCATCCCGGTGAAGACGTTGGTGATTATTCAATTTATCTGACCTCCAGTCTTACTTCACCCAATTACACCATTACACTGCGAAACGGAACCTTGACCATCAATCCGCAGATCATCATGATTACGGCTGCGACCGCTCAAAATAAGGTGTATGATGGCACATCAATCGCGACAGTGAGTGGTGCGGTCATGAACGGTGTTCTGGAGAAAGATATCGATCAGGTCAGCCTGATAAGGGATCAAGCGGGTCAATTTGTTCAGTCAGAGGTGGGACAGGCC
>RZZF01000174.1 GCA_009929975.1 Clostridia bacterium | reverse complement strand
GTACTGGCAGCAGTACGAACAGACCTATTCCGACTGCCGGTATGAGACAATCTGGAAATCTGTTTTTGTGACTTGTGATCTGTTCAGCCGACTGGCTCGGGACGTGGCTGATCAACTGGGATATCCGTATTTGGATGCGGATGAAGCCAATATGACCCGCTATCTTGACCTGGTTCGGAAACTGCCCGCGGATGCAACAGAAATCAGCGGTTTGGCAGTGGATACCGATGCATGATGTAAAAAAAGAACAGGAGCGTGTGAGATGAAGTGCCTGAGCCGTGATGCCTGCCAGGAAGTGGCCCGCTGGATCTACCAAAACGCCAGACCTCTGGAGCTGTTGACCTGGCAGTATCTTTTTGAGGACGGAGACCGGAAACGCGTTGTGGATGTGCTGAAGACCTATCAGAATACCGATGGCGGGTTCGGCCATGCGCTTGAGCCGGATAACTGGAATCCGGAGTCTTCGCCGTATACAACACACTATGCGATCAGTGAGAACTGGTGGAAGACGGTCACAGCCATCGAGACGATTCTGTTGCTGCAGGAATTTAACAGGCTAGTGCACGGATTGATGAATAAGGAGTAGCGATCATGACAGATATCACACATATCAGCCGGCAGCAGGCACGGCGATTCCTGCTGCTCAAACACGGCCTGATCGATCCGCACCGCTTTGCCGGATCGCAGGGTGTTCTGGATTTTATGGATCAGGCCGGCTGCATTCAGTTTGACCCGATTGATGTCTGCGGCAAAAACGCGGAGCTTGTCCTGCAGTCGCGGGTCAAGGGATTTCGCAAAACAGACCTTTATGATCTTCTCTATACAGAACGCTCGCTGCTTGATTACTTTGACAAGAATCTGTCGATCATCAGAACCGCTGACTGGCCGTATTTCCAACCGATTCGCAACGCTTACCGTGATCGCAGCCGCAGTCAACAGCAGGTCGAAAACGTCAGCGAGGCCATCAAAGCGATTATCCGTCAGCAGGGCCCCGTTTCATCCGCTGATCTTGATTACGACCACAAGGTCGACTGGTACTGGAGTCATACCCGATTGGCCAGAGCCGCGCTGGAGTTGATGTATTTTTGGGGTGATCTGGTCGTCCATCATAAGCAGGGGACAACCAAGTACTACGATTTGGCGGGAAACTGCCTTGATCAGACGGTACTTGACCAGTCGGATCCGTTTTCCGACGAATTCAGTCATTTGATGTGGCGGGTCCGGCGCCGAATCGGTGCGGTCGGCCTGCTCTGGAACAGGGGATCCGATGCCTGGCTGAATATTCAGGGGCTGAAGGCTCCTGTACGCAGTGAGATTTTCCGGCAATTGCTGGATGACGGACTGATCCTTGAAGTCAAGGTAGATACGATGAAGGAGCCATTGTATCTGCAGGCGGATGATTGGCACCTTCTGGAACAGGCCTGCTCCGATCAGAAACTGAACGCGCGATGTGAACTGATCGCACCGCTGGATAATCTACTGTGGGACCGTCGCTTGATCGGTGAATTGTTCGGGTTTGACTATAAATGGGAAATTTATACGCCGGTGGATCAGCGTAAATACGGATATTATGTGCTGCCGTTGCTCTATGGCGAACAGTTCGTTGCCAGAATTGAAGCAGTCTGTGATCGTCGCCAGGGGATCTTAATCGTTAAAAACATCTGGTATGAGGATGGTGTCCGGCAGACAAAAAGGATGCAGCAGGCGATTGACCGCTGTCTGAAACGATTCGCCGGTTTTAATGACTGCCTGCAGATCAGCAGGCAGGAGCAGCCGATATGAACGCGCAGGATCAACCGCTGAACGCGCTGACGCTCTGTCTTGATATGGCCGGCTGTCCGAACCGTTGCCGGCACTGCTGGCTTGGCGTTACACCGAATGGACACCTGACGGATGATGATCTGACCAAGGTCGCCGCGGCGTTCCGGCCATGGACTCAGACACTGGAAATCGTTGACTGGTATCGTGAGCCCGATTACCCGAACTCATACCGGGAACGCTGGCAGCGGACAAGCGAACTGTCTGATGTTAGAACACCCCATTTTGAACTGATGAGTTTCTGGCGTGCCGCGCGCGACCCGGCCTATGTTCCCTGGCTGAAATCACAGGGCGTCCAGGTCTGTCAGCTGACCTTGTTTGGCGGTGCCGGACGGACCGATCAGTATGTCGGACGAAAAGGCGCGTTTGATGAAGTGATGAGCGCAATCGAACAACTGCTGGATTGCCGGATCGCGCCAAGACTGCAGGTGTTTGTCAATCAGGAAAATCTGGCTGATCTTTGCGATATCGCTGGACTGGTTGAAGATCTAGAACTGGAAAAACGGTGCGAAGAACGAGGGTTGGCATTCAGTCTTTTTGTCCATCAAGGATCATGCGACGGCGAAAACGAAGCGCTTTATGATATTCGTCTGACCACCGCTGATCTGGAGAAAATCCCGTCCGTTTTGACCCGTTATACACGTGAGTACTTCGGTGTATCGGATCTGCAGGATGTGTTCGGCCAGCCAGAACAGACGCTGTACGAGATATTGATCAATGACCGTTCAACCGCCAGTCTGGTCACGGATCGTCCTGTATTTCTGATTGACAAGGATCTGAATGTCTATCCGAACTTAACCGCGCCGGCTCCGTTCTGGTGCCTTGGCAATTTAAATGTCGATGACGCACGGGAAATAATCAGGACGTATCAGAATCACGGATCACTGGCTCAGCAGATCCGGTGGACAGTTCCTCTGAATGAAATGGTCAGGGCTTGTGGTGATCCGCTCAGTCAGAGATTATTCAGTGAGGGCGATTACATCATGTACCTGCTCAACCGATACAGCAGGAATCGATCAGCGAGGTGAAGCAGCCGCCACGGGGCGGAACACGCTGCAGTGTGACGACGGTCGATGGCAGTATTCTGCGATTTTTTGAATGATCCGGCAAGCCGACGGGTGAAGAGCGGTTATTGATCGAGAATCAGCGCGAGCAGTCGTTTCAACTCAACTGCATCGTCAAGGCTCATGCGAATGCACGATGCGACGGTTTCAGGGATATCGAGGGCCTGCTGCCTGAGCGCAAGTCCATCAGCGGTTAAGTGAATTTTGACAACGCGCTCATCACTTGTACTTCGCTTGCGCCTGACCAGACTTTGTTTTTCCATCTTTTTCAGAAGCGGTGTCAGCGTGCCTGAATCAAGATGCAGACGCTGCCCGAGATCACTGACGGTCTGGCCGTCCTGTTCCCAGAGCGCCAGCATCGTGATGTACTGTGTGTAGGTCAGATGGAGCGCTTCCAATAAGGGGGTGTATAACCGCATCACTTTCCGTGCCGCCGCATACAGGGGAAAGCATAGTTGATTTTTCAGCAGGAGCCTGTCGTAAGCTGCTTGTTGTTCAGTTGCATTTGGATGGGTATCATTTTTCATTTGACTCACCTTGTGTCAGTGTTGTTCGGTCTGCAGAAGTGGATTGAAAAACCGGCAGCGATCCTGGTCGCTGCCGGTCGGTTTATTTTGAATCAGCCTTCAACCAGCCGCTTGATATCATCTTCCATGTCTTCCGGTTTGAATGTCGGCGCAAATCGCCTGACAACACGGCCTTCGCGATCAACCAGGAATTTGGTGAAATTCCACTTGATATCTTTTCCTGCAACGGTTTGTTTCAGTTTATGGAGCACTTTTTTGAACTCACCGGCTTCACTGTCTTCCGTATCAGCTGCGGCCTGGTCTTTCAGCCAGGTGAACAGAGGATCGGCATTTTTGCCGTTGACATCAATTTTGGCAAAGGTCTTGAATTTAGTGCCGAAAGTGACCTGACAGAAATTGGCCAGCTCTTCGTTGCTGCCCGGAGCCTGGTTGAGAAACTGGTTACAGGGGAAATCAAGAACCTCAAAGCCCTGATCGCGATATTTATCATATAAATCTGAAAGGCCGGCGTACTGCGGCGTGAATCCACAGCCGGTCGCTGTATTGACAATCAGCATCACCTTTCCTTTGTAGTCAGACATCGCGATATCCTTGAACATGATATCCTTCACTTTAAAATCATAAATTGACATGGAGCGTCTCCTTTCAAGAGTGGCAAGTCGTTTAATTGATTACAATTAAATTGTATCAAATATAAAATGGAAAAGCAAGTGTCAGATCGTAGGAATCTATTAAGTCGATCAGGCTAAGATGAATGGGATACTTTTCGTTTTTGCAAAAGACCGACCAGCAGTGAAGTAAAGGTCAGTCCGGCTGTCAGCATCAGAATCGATCCTGCCCCGAATTGATAAATCAGGGGAATTGAAGCGGCTGTGAACAGACCACCACCGACAAAAAGTTCAAACATCAATTGTTTGTATCCGAAACTTTCCAGAGCTGGCGTTTGATTATCCGGATCCGCGACACGCATCAGCAGCAGGCCGGTGGCCGTCACTCCCATGG
>RZZF01000173.1 GCA_009929975.1 Clostridia bacterium | reverse complement strand
GGCATAGACACTGTCTGCCAGTAGGATGAGTGACTGGTCGGCCGCCGGATTGAAGGCTGCTCCCAGGCCGAGTGCCGGTACATCGTGTTCATAGGCCGGGCGCTGAATGATGCCGCAGGCGATCTTATAATCATAGGCCTCAGCAGCGAAGGCAAAGGGAAGATTGAATTTCAGGGCGGGAATCCCCTCGTCAACAGAAAAGGCCTCATGCCAGTCGACATCCACGCGATATTGCATGACCTGTCTGCCGGCATCGAGCGAGACACTGACCGTAATTTTGGAGCGGCGATATGCCAGATCAAAGCTGATGCTGTCCTGAATGCCGCCCTGCTGGCGGATATCAGTGACATAGACCGGACAGGAGAGGTTGAGATTCTCTTCCTTCAGCGGGTAACCCTCGACCCAGGCATTGCCCGGCATCAAGGTGGTCATCCGATGATTTTGCCAGACCAGACTGAAATAGCCGCTTGCGCCGTTGATCTGCTCGATGTTCTTTTCCTTATCAAAGAGGGAGATCAGCTGCATATTGCGGTCGAACCGCACGCGGACCCGTTCGTTTTCCAGTTGATAATCCTTGTAGTGTTCGACCAGCGGCTGATCCGGGAATTTATTGAATGGCAGAACAGTGCTTTCGCCTTCCGCGAGAACCAGCGTGATATAGCCGAAAGCCGGCACATCAACCAGGGCCCTGATCTGGATGCTTTCATGGGCCCAGAAATGTCCGCCTCCAGCACCCAGCTCAAACGGGACCGCCTGACCGCGGTCGTCTCGGATCGTCAGACGGTCGATCTGTCCCGGCCAGTCCCAGAGGGGAAATTCATAAACTTCCCGCCGGTCATGGGCGGTTGGATTGAAGAGATGCATGATGCGGGTTTTGCCGCAGCCGCTGTCACTGGTTTGTGTCTCTAGGCCGCGGACCAGCGAACTGTTGGTCTGCGCGATGCCTTTGTAACCCATGCCGGCACCGTCCGTAAAGGATTCCCGGTCACAGTCGGTGGCGATCGACGATGTGTCGATCACGGACGCGAGATGGGTCAGTGCCCGGGAGCGGCCGGCATAGGTATAGGCGAGTGTTTTCGCCAGTTCGCCCAGGGCATGCTCCCGTGTCTCCCGGATGCCGGAACCGGGCAGGATGTCATGGAACTGGTTGAACAGTGTTTTGCGCCAGGCATCGCGATACGCTTCCGTATATGGCGCGCCTGCGGCAAAGGCCACATCGATGGCTGAAAGGTACTCCGCGGTGTACAGGCTGTCTTCCGCCAGCCGATTGGCCATCTTGATTCTCGATTCCGAACTGTAGCAGCCTGTGAAGATATAATTGAGTTCACCTTCCACGGTCGGGAAATGGGAGCGCCGGCCCTCAAGGTAGCGGAAGTAATCCTGATAGGTTGAGAACTCGATGGACGCGTAGCAGGGCCAGGTCTGCATGTCGAGCAGACGTTCGATATCCCGGCGGGTCGGACCGCCGCCGTGATCGCCGACGCCGTAGACGCGCAGCACACGGTCGATCTGGTTCTTTTCACAGAAGGACGGCGCGAAGTCAGCATAATCGAATTCAATCTGCGTGTTGTACCAGTCGGGTTCGCGATGCACCAGCAGCGTCGCGCCGGAGGAACCGCGCCAGTTATAGATATGGTCGCTGTCAGCGCCGCGGCAATGGAAATAGTATTTGACATTGCCTTTGGCGAGAATCTCCGGTACCGAGGCGTTATGACCGAAGGTATCCGGCTCATAATCAAGCAGCAGCTGATCGTCCGGCAGATTGAAGGTCTCCCTGAAATACTGTTTGGTATAGAGGATATGGCGGATCTGGCTTTCGGCGCTGGTCATGTTTTTATCCGCCTCAACCCAGGTCGACGCGGTCACTTCCCAGCGGCCTTCGCGCACCTTCTGCCGGATTTGCTCAAACATCTGCGGGTCGTACTGCTCGACGATCCGGTAGGTGGACGCCTGGGACTGCGAGAAGGTGATGGCCGGATACGCGTCCATCAGGCGCAGCACCGAACGGAAGGTATCCAGGGTGATCGCCACGGTCTCATTGAATCCCCACATCCAGTTCATATCAATATGCGCGTGCGCGACACAGGCCAGCGTATAGGACTTGGCTTCGGCGGAGAGCACTTCCAGCTCAGTTTCGCAGGCTTTCGCGGCCTGATCGGTAATCACACCGTGTTCCTGCCGATCGGACAGCAGGGAAGCGGCGAGCCGCGAGACCAATTCATCATGAATCCCGTTTTTTACCTCAGACAGCCGATAGGCATAGCGCAGCTGGGCGACGGTTCGTTTCGCCTGATAGCTTTGCGCGGCGTCCTGAAGTGTTTTCAGCTGATCAATCACATTCATCGTCTTCTCTTCCTTGTCTTTCCTGCGCTTCATCGATGTGAAGTGCTGCCAACAACCGCTTATCTCCATTGGTTTCCGGTAAGCTGTTCTGCTTCCATTTTAACCCAATCGGAACAAGAAAACCGTTGATTTGCCGGAAATTGACGGATGGGCGAAGCCGGTCTGCCGGCTTGACCGGCCGGATGCGCAGGCTTATAGTCAAAATAGACTGACCGGCTTTGAGCGCTTCGGCGAAACCCCGATCGTATGAGCGAGGTAAACAGATGAAAATGACGCATAAAGAACGTGCCGTGGCCGCCTTGAATCGCCGGCAGCCCGATTTTGTCCCCACCTTTGAATTGGAATTTCAACTGGAAGAAGAGATGTTCGGCCGGAAATTCATCACGGACGATCTGCAACCGGCACGTTTGGCTGTGATGGGCGAGATGGAAAAGCGGCGCGCGGTCGATAGCCTGGCGGATTATATGGTCCGGGTCTATAACGCGCTGGAGTACTCGATCATTCCCGGAATGGTGCTGGGCGACGCGGCCGATTTCTGGAACGGGCAGCCGCTGCCGCAGGAGACAAAATCGCTGATCAGCGCGCTGAGGGAGCGGGTCGGCGACACGAAGATGATTCACTATCACGGTGACGGGACCTTCGCGATTCCGGATGGCGCAGGAATCATGGAGTTTGCCTATGGCATCGCCGACGATCCGGACGGCATGAAAGAGAAAGCTGAAAACATGGCCAGAGCGGCAATCGAGCGCAACAAATATCTGGCTGAAGCCGGTGTGGACTGCCTGATTCTCTGTTCGGACTACTGCTTCAACTCGGGGCCGTTTGTCTCGCCGGCCATGTTCGCGGAATACATTCAGCCCTACCTGGCCCGGATCATTGAAGCCGCGCGCAGCGAAGGCCTCTATACCATCAAGCATACCGACGGCAATATTATGCCGATTCTCGATCAGCTGGTTGACTGCCATCCGCATGCGCTGCATTCACTCGATCCGATGGCCGGTGTTGATATCAGGGACGTCAAGCAGAAGGTTGGCGATCAGGTCTGCCTCTGCGGCAATGTCGACTGCTCTTTGATGCAGACCGGAACGGAAGAACAGGTGATCGAAAGCGCACGCTACTGCCTGACGCATGGCAAACCGGGCGGCGGCTACTTTTTCGCGACGAGCAATGTGCCGTTCAAAGGCCTGCCGCCTGAGCGCTACCAGCTGATCCTCGATGTCTGGAAGCAGATGCGCGACTATTAAGCGCGGCGGAGCGCGGACCATCAGGAGGTCAACCCGATGATCAGTCAACACGACAAGCAGATCCTGCGGAGGCTGGCATCCGAGATCGCGGAGATCGCGGCACTGCCGGTTCAGGAAGAAAAACGAATGCTCTGGACGCAGCTGAACCGCCTGAAGATGAAACGGCCGATGGTTGAGATCGTCCAGGTCTGCTGGCATGAGATGCCGGAAGACGAGCTCGCGCTGCGCTGTGAAGACCCAATGGCCCGGCTGTATGAGCAGACCTTCCGCCGCGTCCTCTACCAGTGGCACCATTTTCCCGTCGACCGGGTGGTGGATCCGTTTGTCCGCGTCCCGCTGGCGATCAGCAACAGTGGCTTCGGTATTGAAACGCAGGAGACTATCGCGCTGACGGATGCCGCCAACGATGTGGTCAGCCATGCCTTCGTCAACCAGTTTGAACGGGATGAGGATCTGGAGAAGATCCGCCTGTCGGTGATCCGCCACGACGCGGCGGAGAGCGAGCGGCGGATGGACCAGGCGCATGAGCTGTTCGACGGACTCATTGAGGTGCGGGCTCAAGGCATGGTCCCCTACCTGTCCGTCTGGGATCCGATCAGCATGTGGATGGGCGTTGAGAATGTCCTCTACGCATTGGTCGACCGTCCGGAATTCATGCTCGCGATGGCCCGGCGTATGGTCAACGGCTACATGGCGATGCTGGATCAGCTTGAGGAGCAGGGGCTTCTCACCGGTCCGCAGTCCCTGATCCACTGCACCGGCGCATTCACCGATGAATTGCCGGCGAAAGGCTTCCAGCCGGAAAAACCACGCACGAAAGACATCTGGATGTTCGGGCTGGCCCAGATGTTTTCCACCGTCTCGCC
>RZZF01000172.1 GCA_009929975.1 Clostridia bacterium | reverse complement strand
GTATGCCAGAATGGATGGCGTTGTGAAATATGAACGTCTGGGACGTGACCGCAAGCAGGTCAGCGTTTACCCTGCTGAATAATCCATTGTTGACATGCCCGGGCCGGACAGCTGTCTGTTCAGCCGGTGTTGTGCTCGATTGGATCCAGCCGGCTGAGCCGGCTGGATTTTTCTATCACGAAGTGATACCAGGAGGTACCCGTTGTTTATCGATACCGTAAAAATCAATGTCAAGGCTGGAAACGGCGGAAACGGCATGATGTCATTCCATACAGAGAAATATGTGCCGAACGGCGGACCTGACGGCGGAGACGGCGGCAATGGCGGTAATGTCATTTTCCAGGTTGACCCCGGCATGACCACACTGCAGAATTTCCGTTTCAAACGCAAATTTCTCGCGGAAGATGGTGAGAAGGGCGGCCGGCGCAAACTGAACGGCAAAGCAGGCTCTGATCTGGTGATCAGCGTACCGGCCGGCACACTGGTCAAAATCGCGGAAACCAATGAAGTCCTGGCTGATCTGACTGAAGAAAATCAGCAAGTGGTCATCGCCCGCGGCGGTCGGGGCGGAAAAGGCAATGTTCATTTTGCCAACAGTGTTCGCCAGGCGCCGCGATTTGCCAGAGCCGGCGAAGCCGGCGATGCCTATTATTTGCAGCTGGAGCTCAAGCTTCTGGCTGATGTCGGATTGCTGGGTTTCCCCAATGTTGGCAAATCGACCCTTCTGTCGGTTATTTCGGCAGCTCGGCCGAAAATCGCTGACTACCACTTTACAACGATTGAGCCGAATCTGGGTGTTGTCGCAGTCGGTGACTTCAGTTTCGTGGTCGCGGATATTCCCGGACTGATCGCCGGCGCGCATGAGGGACAGGGCCTCGGTCTGCAGTTCCTCCGCCATATTGAGCGGACACGGCTGCTGATTCATGTCATTGACGCTTCCGGCTCTGAAGGCCGTGATCCGATTGATGATTTCACACAGATCAATCATGAGCTTGCCGCCTATGATATGAACCTCAGCGAACGGCCCCAGATCATCGCGCTGAACAAGACTGATCTGGCAGAGCCGGATCAGCTGGCCCGTCTGCACGCGCACTTCGCTTCACTTGATCTTGCCGTTTATGAGATCTGCGCACCGATCGCGGAAGGGACAACTGAACTGATTCAGGCAGTCGCGGCCCGTGTCAGGGAACTTCCCAGACCCCTGTCGTTTCAGCCGATCCGTGAAACGGCTCACTATCGATATGAAGAAAAAGAACTGTTCCAGGTGGTCAGAGACGACCGGGTCTTTCATGTTGAAGGCGAATGGGTGATCAATCTGGTTGAATCAACCAATTTTGAAGACCATGAATCGGCACAGTATTTTCAGCGTCTGATTCGCCGCAAAGGGATTGTCGACGCGCTCGAAGCGGCCGGCATTGAAGAAGGCGATCAGGTCATCATGCATGATCTGGCCTTTGACTATATTCGCTGATCACAAAGAACAGCTGAGAAAGAGGATAGAGATGATCACGAGCAAACAGAGAGCCTGGCTGCGGGCAAAAGCCAACTCGATGCCCAGCCAGTTTCAGATCGGCAAGGGTGAACTGACATCGAGCCTGACAGACAGTCTGGACGAGATGCTGACGACCCATGAGTTACTCAAGCTGACCGTGCTGAAAACCGCGGAAACAGAACCGGCTGAAATCGGCCGGCAGTTGGCCGAGGCTGTCGGTGCCGATATTGTGCAGCTGATCGGCCGGCGCATCGTTCTGTACCGCCATTCAGAGAAACTGGCTGAAAAAGGGCGGTCGATGCTCCTGCCATGACTCTGGCTGACCGGTTTTTAGAGGAATGTCAGGCATCTGGTAGTCAGCCGATGGAATTATCGTTATAATATGGTTGATGCTGTTGTATCAAAGATTATTAAAAAGTGAGGTTCGTGTTATGAAAAAGTATGTCTGCGATCTTTGTGGCTATGTGTATGATCCGATGGTCGGTGACCCGGATAACGGTGTCGCACCCGGTACCGCATTTGAAAGTCTGCCTGAAGATTGGGTTTGCCCGCTCTGCGGAGCCAGCAAAGACGATTTCAGCGAAGCCTGATCGTCTCGAACGCGTTGTCAGTTGCCTGGCTGCTTGGTTTGAACAAGATCAGGCAGCCAGATCTGTAAGGAGTGAAAAATATGGCCGTCTTGTCTGTATGTGAGAATATTCTGGAAGTTGGCGCGGCACATCCCGATCGGGTTCTGTTTGACAGTCTGATGCCAACTCCCCACGGCACAACCTATAATGCCTATCTGGTCACCGGAAAAGAAAAGACCGCTCTGATCGACGCGGTCGATCCGGATAAGATCGATGTACTCATGGAAAATCTGAAAGAAGCCGGGGTCAGCAGAATTGACTATCTGATCCATCTGCATACCGAACAGGACCATTCCGGCACGAGCAAGGCGGTCCTGAAGAAATTCCCGATGGCCCAGCTGGTCGCGAGTAAAAAAGTCCAGGAACTGCTCGAGACCCATGTCCATATTGATCCGTCGACTGTTCATGTCGTCGATGAAGATGATACGCTTGATCTTGGTGGTCTGACACTGCAGTTCAAGCTGATTCCCTTTGCCCACTGGCCTGACAATACCATGGTCTGGCTGCCGGAGGAGCGCGTCTTGTTTTCCAGTGATCTCTTCGGCTCTCATTACGCGACTCAGAAGATCTTTTCGACATCCAGCTCGGAACTTCGTTTTGCGGCGAAGACCTACTATGCCGAGATCATGATGCCGTTTCGCAATAAAATCGTTGATTATGTCAGTAAAGTCCGTGATCTGAACCCGCGCATGATCGCACCCGCTCACGGACCAGTCTGGTACGATCCGGAAATCATTCTGGAACGTTATGAACGCTGGACAAGCCCGATGGTCAAGCGTATGGTGACAATCCCTTATATCAGCATGCATGACAGTACCCGGCAGATCGTAGAACGTCTGGCGGTCAGGCTGTCACGCGAGGGTATCTCGGTGATCTGCCGGGATCTTGGCCAGGAGCTGGACAGCCTGACCGTGGAAACCGGGCACTTTATCACGGACCTGGTCGATGCTGCCGCTGTGATCATGGCGACGCCGACGGTTCTCGGCGGACCTCATCCAAATGTCGCCTATGCGGCTCTGATCGCCAACGCGATCCGGCCTCAACCCCGTTTCTTCGGAATTGTCGGATCATTCGGCTGGGCCTCCCAGGCGGTCAAGACGCTTGATTCACTGACTGGCAATATCAAGGCGGAACGTTTGGAACCGCTCATGATCAAAGGACTGCCGACTGAAGAGGATATGAACCGGATTGATGCGATGGCCTTCGATCTGGCCATGAAAATCAAGGCACTTCCGGATCTGATTCGCTGAATCTGGGATAATCCGTTATGATGACAATGACCCCGGCTGATACCGGGGTCATTGTTTATCGGAAGGGACTTATTGATCGGGTGCGTCCGCGTCTTGCGTGAACAGTGACTGCTGACGATGATCCGGTTCCGGCCAGTCGGGAATTGATGTCAGATCGCCCGGGCTGAGTTGGGCGGCTTCATCATCCAGGTGGGGAAACCCGTCAGGGGGAAGTTCCGAACTGATGGCCGTCTCACCGGTCAGGATCGACAGCAGGCTGATGTAGACGGTTCCGGGGCTTCGCTTCCAGCGGTCACAGATCTGCTGGGCCATGCTCTTGTCGGGAATGGTCAGTTCGAGGCGTATCAGATCTTTCAGACCATCATTCTGCTTCAACTGCACAAGGTAGCCGCCATTCGCGTCCGGACGCCATTCTGCGCTCAGTGTTCGTTTAAGTCGAATATCTTTCTGCCAGCCGGAACAGGCCTGGGCAAGATATGATCGGATGTTGAGCGGGATGCGCGGCTCCAGTGTCTTGAGGATGGCATGACCCTGTTCGGTCAGATCACAGCGTGTCACGGGCCGGCCGGCGGCGTCCAGTTTTGTCTCATTCTTGCGGACGGATTCAGTGACCATCCGGTCACGACACAATTCCTCATAAGCTGTGACAAAATCAAAATAGTCCATGTAGAGCGTTTCCAGAGAAAGCGTTGTCAGTTGATTCAGTGTTATGTCGGGAATTCGATGAATGATAGACAGAACAATCAGCTTGTTGACAGCAAGCCCGGAGGTTTCCAATTGACCACATCCCTGCTTTATAGTTTAGTATCAGTATACGGGTCGCCACTGCTTTTGAAAAGGGCTGCCGGTCATCAGGTGCTGAGCCGCCACATCTCAGCCGCTGATTGTGACAGCGGTCCGGTCTGACTAACGGTTTCAGGGCAGTTCGGTTCGGCCTTCGCTTTCGGCCTGCAGCCAGGAATCGCTGATGAACTGATTACTATAAAGGCGGTAATATTCACCTCGCTGATGCATCAGCTGCCGATGATTGCCGTCTTCAACCACTTTCCCGTCCCGGATGAGCAAAATTCGATCGGCCTGGCGGATCGTGGAGAGGCGG
>RZZF01000007.1 GCA_009929975.1 Clostridia bacterium | reverse complement strand
CCGCCGGTCCGGTTGCGGTTATCCGTCAGCGCACGGACCATGACCGCGATACCGCCGATACCATAGCCCTCATACACGACTTCTTCGTAATTATCGGCCTCATCGGATCCAGCCGCCTTCTTGATACTGCGCTGGATATTGTCATTTGGCATATTCACCGACTTTGCCTTGGCGATGACATCTTTCAGCCGGCTGTTCGTTTCCGGGTCCGCGCCGCCGTTTTTGACCGCGACCTGTATTTCCCGGCCTATTTTTGTAAAGACCGCACCACGCTGAGCATCCGCGGCTCCCTTTTTACGTTTGATATTATTCCATTTTGAATGACCTGACATTGTCTTCCTCCTATCATCGTACGAATAAGCTAATGGTTCACGGCATCCGCTGGAGGAGGATCCGGCGGAGGAAGCGGCAGATAGATCGTATCAGCCGGTTCAATCAAAGCCGCGCCCGCTGTCAGATCGGCGCAGTCGCTGGACAGACGGACAGACTGGTCGAGCGGAACGGCGGCGACAATCTCGACATCCATACCATAACTGACAATGTTGTAGCGGATCCGCGCCTGGTCAAGGTAGCGCTTCATTCGATCAAGATGACCGTATTCGATCACAATCCGATGGCGGCGGCACAGTTGGTAATCAGCGATTTGCGCGGCATCGACGGCCAGTGCGGCGCTGCCGCCGTAAGCCCTGACCAGTCCTCCCGCACCCAGTTGGATCCCGCCATAATAGCGGGTCACGACAATAGCGGTTTGAATCAGATTGTTTTTCAAAAGGACATTCATCACCGGCATGCCGGCGGTCCCCTGCGGTTCTCCGTCATCTGAATAACGCTGCAGATGAAGATCACGGCCGAGAAGCCAGGCGAAAACGTGATGCGAGGCATCAGGATATTGCTGGCGGACCGATTCAATGAACCCTGTCGCGTCGTCCTCATGATCGATCGGCTGACAGGTTGCGATAAAGCGCGATTTTCGTTCCTCCATCTCGATCTGAGCGTATTGCTTGACTGAACGGTATGACAGAAGCATGATCTACAACAGAGCCCGGTATTTCTGATAGGCGACAGCCAGCAGCGACCGATCCTGGCTGTACGTAATTTTATCCATCGCGTCTTCAATTTTGAAGAAGCCGCCTTCAGAAAATTTCTCCACCGGATCCGGTGTCACTGCCTCGTCATCAGTTTCCATGATGAACCAGCTGATTTTGTTGCAGACAGGACGCTGACGCGAAATGGAATAAAATTCATAATTGGTGTGACCCGTCGACGAAATGATCCTGCCGGCTACACCGGCTTCCTGGCGGACCCGATCCACCGCGACCATTTCCGGAGTCTGGCTGCTGCGGATGACGCCTTTGGGAAAGACCCACTCATTTTTCTCGTTCAGCAGCAGCAGCACCTTATCATCACGAAAAACAAGCCCACCCGCGCAATTTCTAACCAGCATGCCATTTCCCCTTTCGTTCGACCGAGTCCGGCACCTGCCCGATTCTGCTGAAACGGGCGCTGTCAGCGCCTGATATTCCGATCTCATTCTAGCATGAAAGGCGGGCTCGAACAATCTGGCCGGAGCCTGCGTCAAAATGGTCAGACTGCTTATCAACAGCGGCTGGCTGTGATATAGTAATCGGGGCAATGCCAATCAGCCAACTTATCCATTCCGGAGGTTTTTATGACGATATTCCATGATAAGAGAAATACGGGAATGACGCGGTCCCGGCTGCGTGGATCGCTTGTTCTGGCGTTTCTGCTCATCACCGGACTGATGATTTCGGCCTGTGCAGCAGACACAACATCAGGCGGGAGCGGTGAGACCACATTACCCGGAGTCACAGACACCGGTTCTGAACCGTCAGAAAGCCGTGAGCCCTCTGATAGTGAGACAGATACCGGAACATCAGAATCATCTGACAGCGGATCCGAGTCCTCGGAACCGTCTGAGTCGACAACCGAAACAACGGCTGAACCGACACCACCGCCGCAAGTCACACCAGCGCTGATTGAAGAACCGATTGTCACAGACTTCTTCGGTCCGCTGCCGACCGCCAGCCAGGTCGTGCCGCTCAATCATCTGGAACTGCGCGCATTGTATATCGGGGCCGCGGCCAATATGGATCAGGCGATTGAGATTGCCAGAACCACGGAAGTCAACGCAGTGGTCATCGATCTGAAAGAATCGGACGGCATCAAGTACGAGTCAACGGTTCCGCTGGCCCTTGAGAACGGGCTGGTTCACAGGGCCTATGATATCCAGTCAGTTGTGGATCGCCTGCATGCCGAGGATATCAAAGTCATCGGCCGGATTGTCTGCTTCAAAGACCCTCTGCTGGCGGAAAAGAGATCTGATCTTTCCATCCGGGATGCTTCGGGCAATCGCCTTTTTTTCAACAATGAAGGCGGTAAACCTTTTGTCAGTCCGTATAACGAAGATGTCTGGCAGTATAATATCGACATCGCTCTGGAAGCGATCGAATATGGTGTTGATGAGATCCAGTTTGATTATGTCCGTTTTCCGACCGGTTCAACATCCACCGGGGCCAAACCGTATTTCGGTCCTGAGGAAACTGTGCCGTCACGCATCCAGGCCATCAACCGTTTTCTCCAGGTTGCCCGGGTCCAGATTCAGGACGAACGGGGTATCCCGCTCGGCGCGGATGTGTTCGCGATTATTCTGACCAGCGATCTTGATGGCCGCAACCTGGGTCAGGATTGGACAACCGTCGGTCTGACCGGTATTGATAATGTCTGTCCGATGATCTATCCGTCTCACTATGCCAATGATTCCACCACCCATTATATGGGCAACGGAAAGGGCACGGTTCTCAATGGCGTCCATTTCACCAAACCGGATCTTCACCCTTATGACGTCATGTATCACGCGCTGGTCGCCAGAAAAGAAGCCACTGAACAGGAAGGATACTCGGTCAACCGTCCTTATCTGCAGGCCTTCACCGCCAGCTATCTGCCGGAGGGCTATTATATGACCTACGGACCCCAGCAGATTCTCGACCAGATCAGGGCGATCGAAGACGCCGGGTTCAGTGAATGGATCTGCTGGAACCCCCGGGCTGAATATAGTGCCGCTTCATTCAGGGCAGCTCCCTGATAAGGCAATTTCCCGGTCGACAGACTGAGCAAAACCCGGTTATGATGTTATATCGCATCGCAACCGGGTTTTTAAATTAAGTGGATTAAAAGGTGATGAATCAGACCTGAGCCGGCGGACCCAACCGGTCACGGCCATCCATCCACGGGCGCAGCACATCCGGAATCAGGACACTGCCGTCAGGCTGCTGCAGCTGTTCCAGCATGGCCGGAAAGATACGGCTGGTCGCCAGACCGGAGGCGTTCAGGGTGTGGACAAATTCCAGTTTGCCGGTTTCCGGAGAACGATACTTGATCTGGCCGCGCCGGGCCTGATAATCGCCGGCATTGGAAGCGGAGCTGACTTCCTTGTAATCGTTCATGCTGGGAATCCAGACTTCAATATCATAGGTCTTCATCATGGACGCGGCACAGTCCGCTGCCGCCAGTTTGCTGACCTGGAAATGCAGTCCCAGCTTCTCAACCAGTGAGGCCGCCTTGCCGACCAATTCCTCCAGAGCGGCGTCAGACTGATCCGGCAGAGTGTATTGAAACATCTCGATTTTATTAAACTGATGCCCGCGAATCATTCCGCGCTCTTCCGCCCGGTAGCTGCCGGCTTCCTTGCGATAGCAGGGTGTATAGGCAAAATAACGGCGCGGCAGGGTGGCCGCGTCCAGCACCTCGTCCCGATGCAGGTTGACCAGTGCGGTTTCAGCGGTCGGCAGGATGAAATGACTGAATTCGTCTGAATCATCTTTGCGCAGCTGAAAGACATCGTCCTTGAATTTGGGAAACTGTCCGGCGGTATAACCGCACTGGTAATTGAGGATGTGCGGCGGAAGCATCATTTCATAACCATCTTTCAGATGCTCGCTGATGAAAAAATTAAGCAGAGCCCACTCCAGTCTCGCGCCATCGCCGGTGTAGACCCAGAAGCCGCTGCCTCCAAGCTTGGCACCACGGGTATAATCGATCAGGCCGAGGGATTCGACCAGGTCAACATGGTGACGGGGCGCAGCTGAGAATTCCGGTTTTCTGCCCACAACCCGGATCACCTGATTATTTTCTTTGCCACCGGCCACGACATCATCGGCGGGAACATTGGGCAGGTTGTCAAGAAAGCCGGACTGTTTCTGATCGAGATCATTCAGTGCTTCATCGCCGGCACGGATTTCCTCGTTGATCGCTTTCATTCGTTCCAGAACCGGTTGAACATCCTGTCCGTCCTTTTTCATGCGCGGGATCAGCCCGGATGTCTTGTTTTTTTCCGCCTTCAGCTGTTCCGTCGCCTGAATCAAGCGGCGGCGTTCCCGGTCAAGGTCCAGGAATTCAGAAAAATCAATGTGAACGCCCTTCTTCGCCAGTTTCTCAGCGACCGCTTCGGGATTGGCACGAATCAGATTGATGTCAAGCATACAGTCCTCCAAACACGATGGCAGGAAACAGCAGGTTCCTGCCAGATACTGCACCTATCATAGCACAGGATACGATTCGCTAAAAGAGCTCCTGTCCGCCGCAGTCTGCACCGTTTGCCCGCGTTGACCACCGTTGTGGATGCAGGTATACTGAAATGAAGTTGCCAGTTAATACAGACACATTGGAGGTATGAATGATGATATATGACGTCATTATCATCGGTAAGGGTCCGGCCGGACTGTCCGCCGCGGTCTATGCGGTTCGTTCAGGATTGCGTGTCCTGGTCCTCGGCCGGGATACAGGGGCTTTGCAGAAAGCCGATAAAATAGAGAATTACCTAGGTTTTACGGATCCGGTGAGCGGCTCCGAGCTGGTTGAAGCTTCCACCCGGCAGGCTGAACGGCTTGGTACGGAAATCATCAGCACAGAAGTCACCGGCATCAGTTGGCAGGATCAGTTTACCGTCCATACGACGAAGGAAAGCTACCAGGGCCTCACGCTTGTTCTGGCCACGGGAATGCCGCGAAAGAAAGCTTCAGTTAAAGGTTTGACCGCCTACGAGGGACGCGGTGTCAGCTATTGCGCGACATGTGACGGATTCTTTTACCGTGGCAAGACAGTCGCAGTGATTGGCGACGGTGATTACGCGTTCAGAGAGGCCAGTGAACTCAAGCCTTTTGCCGCGAAAATCCATCTGCTGACCAACGGACGGCCCTATCAGGGCGCGGAACGGGATGACGCGATAGAAATTGATGAACGGCCGGTCGTCGGCCTTCAGGGTGAAGATAAAGTCGAGTCACTGACATTTGGTGATGGCAATCAGCTCAGCGTTGATGGCGTCTTTGTCGCCGAAGGAACGGCTTCTGCTCTCGATCTCGCGTTGAAGCTCGGCTTGGAAAATGACGGGCGCGCGATCACCGTCGAACCTTATACCCAGGCGACCAATCTGCCCGGTGTTTTCGCGGCCGGCGACTGTACCGGTGGATTGCTGCAGATCGCGGTCGCGGTCGGTGAAGGCGCTCAGGCTGGCATGTCCGCCGCCGCTTTTGTCAAAACCGCCCGCGGGGAGAAAACAAAACGCGTTCAGTGGGGCGAATAAAAAACGGCGGAGCACCGGATCGAACCGGGCTCCACCGGATCAGTCTCAGCTGATCCTTTCAGTTTGACCTTCAGTGGCAATGTTCACATGAACAGGACACATCATTGACATTGAGAGGGGCGTCGGTCTGACCGGCGCCTTTCATATTACGTTCCTCCCGGGTCAGCAGACGCAGCGTATTGAGCACAGCCAGCAAGCTGACCCCGACATCCGCGAAGATCGCCTGCCAGATACCACTCAGTCCGACAATCGCCAGACTGATGATCAGGAGCTTGAGGCCGATGGTCATAATCACATTCTGGCGAACGACGCGTGTCGTTTTTCTGGCCAGCTGAACGAGTTCAGGCAGTTGTCCGAGATTTCCAGAGATCAGGACGGCGTCGGCACTCTCAATCGCCGCGTCGCTGCCGCTGCCCATGGCGATCCCCAGATCAGCCCGGGCCAGTACCGGCGCGTCATTGATCCCGTCACCAAGATAGACAACACCGCGGTGGTCAGAAGCGATCTGTTCAAGACGCTCCAGCTTATCCTGAGGCAGCTGCTGGGCATAGGAGATGTCGATCCCCAGATGATCAGCCGTCTGGCTGACCACAGCAGGACGGTCACCGCTCAGCATGATCTGATGATTGAGTCCGAGCGTCCGCAGACGCCCCAGGACATCGCGGATGCCCGGGCGCGGCTGATCCGACAGCAGCAGCCGGCCGGCATAGAGGCCATCCACGGCCAGATGAAGCTCCGTTCGGGTTGTATCATCCCCGATTGACTCCGGAATGAGAATTTCATGCTCACGCATCAGCCGGCGGCTGCCCAAAAGGATCACCTGCTGATCGATCGCGGCCGCCATGCCCAGTCCGGATATGTTGCGAATTGATGCCATGTTGGTATCAGGCAGTTCTTTCCGCGGATTTTGCTGCTGCCAGGCTTCAAGCACAGAACGGGCGATCGGATGGGTTGAATGGCTCTCAATCTGCGCGGCCAGAGTCAGCAGCCCGGTCTCCGGCATGGTAACGCTCTCAATCCTGTCAACTGTCAGATGGCCGGTCGTCAGTGTTCCTGTCTTGTCAAAGACCAGCGTATCCGCTCGGGCCAGAACATCAAGAAAGTGTCCGCCGCGCATCAGCAGGCCTCGGCGCGACGCCGATCCGATTCCGGCGAAATAGCCCATTGGAATCGACAAAACCAACGCACAGGGGCAGGAAATAACCAGTAAGATCAAAGCCCGGTAGATCCAGTCGTTGAAACTCTGCTGCAGCAGCAGAGGGGGAATGACCGCGATCAGCAGCGCCAGCCCGACGACGACCGGTGTATAGACAGATGCGAAACGGGTAATGAAACGTTCTGTTCCCGCCTTTTTCGCTGCAGCGCCTTCTACCATCTGCATGACCCGGCTGACGGCGGATTCCGCTGCCGGAGCCAGGACCTGCGCAACCAGTCTTCCTTCTCCATTAACATAACCGGCCATGAGCTCAGCCCCCGGCTCAACCTCCTGTGGCAGGCTTTCACCGGTCATCGCGGCCGTATCCATACTGGATCGCCCCTCCATGATCCGGCTGTCTGCCGGCACCCGGTCACCCGGGAGCAGCACAATCCAATCGCCTGGCACCAACTCATCAGTCCTGCAGGACTGTATCTCACCCTCAACCAGCCGCCGTGCCCGATCCGGCCGCAGCGACTGCAGCGCAGCGATCGAACGGCGCGAACGATCGACCGCCTGACTCTGAAAATACTCCCCGACCTGATAAAACAGCATGACCGCTACGGCCTCCGGGTACTCTCCGATCAGCAGAGCACCGAGTGTTGCCAGGCTCATCAGGAAATGTTCCGCCAGCCAGCGGCCGCGAATCAGCCGAAGTCCGGCCTGCCAGAGAACATCCCAGCCCAGCAGCGCATAGGCGGGAAGATAGATGAACAGACGCAGCTGGTTTTGCTTGTCGACCAGCAGCGCGATAACAAACAGAACCGCCCCGGCGGCCAGACGGATCAGATTCCAGTTCATGGCTCCCAATCCAGCAAACATCGGCCGGTGCGGGTCAGCAGCATGATTCCTGTTATTTTCCTTAGTCTGTTCAGTCACTTTGTTCACCTGCTTTCACTGCCTCAGATCGCGTAAAGTTCGTTTACATGGTCCAGCGCCAGCTGAACCAGCTGACGGACATGATCATCCTGCAGACTATAGTAGCTATGCTTTCCATCGCGGCGGTACCTGACCAGCCGGGCCTGGCGCATAATCCTCAATTGATGCGAAACAGCAGACTGGCTCGTCTCAATCAACTCTGCCAGTTCATGAACGCAATATTCCTGTTCAAGCAAGGCCATGATCATCCGCATGCGTGACGGATCGCCCATGATCTTGAACAGGTCACTGACATCAATCAAGCGATTGTCATCGGAATAGTCAGATGGTCCACGGGTCATTTGACTCGCGGCGGACCGTTGATCCCTTCTTTTTTCAGTCTTCAGCATGACGCTTCCCCCTGTTGCCTTGCCTGATCGGCCAGATCCATCGTGATATTAATGAAGCAGCAATTTCCGCTTAATTGTATGAATATATGTTCATATGATAACATGTTATTTTTACCTGTGCAACCGGTCTTTTATTTGATCAGCGGCTCCGTAATCGTTTGCATGAAATATAGATAAATTCATCTTGCAGATCATCCGGATAAATTGTGCTTATTTCGAACCGTAAACGTTTCCATTTCCGTCTTAACAGACAGACCACCTTGTATTCTGCTTTGTTTCTTTAGCGAAAACCGCTAATAATCTCGCATTCACAAAATGAATGTGCTATATTATACCGTGGCATTAACCTGAAGTTCCTTCAGGTCAGGAGGTACATTTCGTGTTCAAACTGGGTCATTTTTCTGGCGGTGTCCACCCAAAAAGCAATAAGAACACCCACTTTTATCCGACACGGCGTCTTGATGATTTTCCTGTCGTCAGGATTCCGATGAGCATGCACATCGGTCCGCCCTGTACATGCATTGTGAAGCCGGGCGACCATGTTCTGGTCGGGCAGGTGATCGGCGAAGCCGACACACCGATGGCGGTTCCGATTCATTCCAGCGTATCCGGCACAGTCAAGTCAACCCAACGGGAAGTGGCCAGCAACGGGCGTTCCATGACTGTCGTCACCATCGAGTCCGACGGCCAGCATACGATGCATCCGGATATTCGCCCGCCGGTGGTTGAGAATCGTGATGATTTCATACGGGCGCTGCGTGAATCTGGTCTGGTCGGACTGGGCGGCGCGGGCTTCCCGACACATATGAAAATGAAGCCGCCGCCGGGCAAGGAACCGGATGTCCTGGTGATCAACGCGGCCGAATGTGAACCTTATATCACCGCTGATTTCCGGCAATGCGCCGAGCACCCTGACGAGATCATCGACGGCATCATGAAGGTCATGCACTATATGGACATTCCGCTTGCCCAGGTCGGTATTGAAAAGAACAAACCGCTCGCGGCAGACGTTCTGGAATATGAACTGGTCAAACTGAATCTGTCCTCCAATCTGCAGCCGAATATCAAAATACAGCGTCTGCCCACCCGTTACCCGCAGGGAGCTGAAAAGATGCTGATCTACGCGCTGACCGGACGCAAGGTTCCGACCGGCGGCCTGCCACATGACGCTCATGTCCTGGTTCTCAATGTCAGCACCGTCCGGTTCATCTCTAAATATCTGAAAACCGGCATCCCCCTGATCCGCAAGCGTGTCACACTTGATGGCAGTGCCATTCAGGTGCCCTGTAATGTCAATGTGCCGATCGGGGCGCCGATTCCCGATGTTGTTGAAGCCGCCGGCGGCCTGCATCCCGGAACCAAGGACGGCAAAGTCAAAGTGATCATGGGCGGCTCGATGATGGGTGTCGCGCTTGACCGTCTGGAAGCCACGATCATTAAGCATAACAACGCGATTCTCGTCTTCGGTGAAAAGGAAGCGGATATCCCCGACGAAACCCAATGTATCCGCTGCTCACGCTGTGTGACATCCTGTCCCATGCATCTGATGCCGACGATGCTGGATAATATGGCCCGCAACAAAGATATCGACGGGCTCAACCACTATCATGTCATGGACTGCATTGAATGTGGCAGCTGTACCTATGTCTGCCCGGCCAAGCGGTTCCTGGTCCAAAGCATCCGCAACGGCAAATCGTATGTCCGTCAGGCCATGGCGAAGGAGGGCACCAAGAAATGATTCTTCAAGTTTCATCATCCCCGCATATCCGTGACCGGTCCAGCACGCCGCGCCTGATGCTTGATGTTGTCATCGCGCTGATACCGGCGCTGATCGCGTCCATCTACATGTTCGGCTACCGGGCCGCGCTCGTAACGGCTGTCACGGTCGGTTCAGCGGTTCTGTTTGAATACATCAGCCGGAAAGTCATGAAACGCTATAACTCAATCTCAGATTACAGCGCTGTCGTGACCGGCCTGCTGCTGGCGTTCAATCTCTCGCCGACCATTCCGCTTTACATTCCCGTGATCGGTTCGTTCATCGCGATCGTCATCGTCAAGCAGATGTTCGGTGGAATCGGTCAGAATTTTGTCAACCCGGCCCTGGCGGCCCGTGTCATCCTGACACTCTCCTACCCTTCAGCGATGACCCGCTGGGCCATTCTGGCCAGCCGGGCCAAAGACGCCGGTGCCGCGGCCGTTAACGGTGCCGCGGGCGGTGCGGATCTCATCTCAGCCGCGACGCCGCTGTACCTTCTGCAGGATTCGGGCGGTCAGGTCACCAGTGACATGCCGACGTATCTGCATATGTTCATCGGTTTCAAAGGCGGCTGCCTGGGTGAAGTCCCGATTCTGGCCCTGCTGATCGGTATTGTCTATCTGGTCATCCGCAAGACCATCGCCCTCTGGACGCCGCTCGCTTTTGTCGGTACAGTCGGGCTGTTGACCTTCCTCGGCGGACAGGACCCGCTCTATCACATGCTGTCCGGCGGACTGGTGCTCGGAGCGTTTTTCATGGCAACGGACTATGTCACCGTTCCCCTCACCCGCAGCGGACGGGTTATTTTCGGAATCGGCTGCGGTCTGATCACATCACTGATCCGTCTGTTCGGCGGCATGACAGAAGGCGTTTCCTTCGCGATTCTCTTCATGAATCTGCTGACGCCTCACATCGAACGTCTGACAACACCGGTTCCTTTCGGAGGTCGCGCTCATGAAAAACAATAGTATGCTGATGCCGGTCATCGTCCTGTGCCTGATCGGTCTGATCACCACCGGGCTGTTGGCTTTCACCTATGACCTGACGCGTGAAGCCCGTGAAACGCAGGCGCTCGCTCTGGTGAATGAAAACCGTCTTCTCATTTTCCCGCAGGCCGTCGAATTCGAAGCGGTTGAAGCCGGTGAACAACCCGCCGAAACAATCCAGGAAGCTTATATCGCAAAAGACAGCAGCCAGCAGACTCTCGGCTATCTGTATGTCGCGGCCCCCCGCGGCTATGCCGGCGATGTGCCTGTGATGATCGGTGTATTGCCGGATGAGAGCATCCAGGGCATTCAGGTGCTGGCCAATGATGAGACCCCCGGACTCGGCAAGAAAATCGAAGCCCCGGCCTTTCTCAGCCAGTTTACCGGTGAAGCGGTTGATCAGGACTTCGTCACCAAGGCGGACCAGCCAGACCAATATGTGATTGACGCGATATCCGGCGCGACCATCTCTTCAAGAGCTGTCGCCGACGCGATCAATGATGCCGCTGAATACCATCAGTCGCTCGAATGGGAGGTTGAAGAATAATGGCCAAAAAGAAACAACAGCCTTTACTCACCATTTTCGGTAAAGGATTACTGCGTGAGAACCCGGTTCTACGCCTGGTTCTCGGTATGTGTCCGACCCTGGCGGTCACCACCAGTGTTGAAAACGGACTGGGCATGGGCCTCGCGGCCTCCTTTGTCCTGATCTCATCAAATCTGATTATATCGCTGCTGCGCAACGCGATTCCGGCGAAGGTCCGGATCCCCGCGTTCATCACGATCATCGCCGGAATGGTGACACTGGTTCAAATGCTGATGCAGGCGTTTCTGCCCGCGCTCAATGAATCACTCGGTATCTTCATTCCGCTGATCACCGTGAACTGCATTATTCTGGCCCGGGCGGAAATGTTCGCCAGCAAGAACGCGGTGCTGCCCTCCGTCATCGACGGACTGGGCATGGGCCTCGGCTACACCGCCGCGCTCGTCCTGATGGGAACCATCCGCGAAATCATGGGCAACGGCAGTTTCTTCAATCTGAGCCTTCCCGGCCTGCAGGCCGGCGGCTACATTGAGCCCATGCTGGTGATGATTCTACCGCCCGGCGGTTTCTTCGCGCTGGGCATCCTGGTCGCTTTCGCACAGAAGCTGAATGCTTATCTGGACAAACGCGAGCGGCAACCAGCAGATCAGGACCTGAACTGCGCCGGGGCGATCAATGATCAGACCGCGTGTCTGCTCTGCGGCGGCTGCAGTCTGGGCCAACGGGGTGAGCAGGGACCTGTTGATCCCGAAACGGCTGAATTCAACAAACGAGGTAACCGGTCATGAAAGAATTACTGATTATTCTGTTCAGCGCGATTCTGGTCGATAATTTCGTCCTGTCGAAATTCCTCGGCGTCTGTCCCTTCCTGGGAGTCTCCAAGAACATCAAGACGGCCATGGGTATGAGTTTTGCCGTTCTGTTCGTCATGGTTCTGGCCACGGCGATCACCTGGCCGATCTTCAACCTGATTCTCTTTCCTCTGGATCTGAACTATCTGCAGACCGTCATTTTCATTCTGGTCATCGCATCACTGGTCCAGATTATCGAAGTCTTTCTGAAGAAGGTCATCCCTCCCCTGTACTCTGCTCTGGGAATTTTTCTACCGCTGATTACGACCAACTGCGCGATTCTCGGTCTGACCATTCTGAACATTGACGAGGGCTACACTTTTGTCCAGTCTATGTTCAGTGCGGTCGGTGCCGGACTCGGCTTCATGCTTGCACTGTTCCTGTTCTCCGGAATCAGGGTCAAAGTTGATCACGCGGACGTACCTAAATTCATGAAGGGTCTGCCGATCGCTCTGGTTTCCGCCGCTCTTGTCTCCATTTCCTTCTTTGGATTCAAGGGACTGATTGAACAGCTGTTCAGCTGATCCATAGAAGAGGAGTACGCTCATGCAAAACCTGATCCATACTGTCATCATGAACTCATTCGTGGTTCCGGCGCTGATCGGCGGTGGTATCGCTCTGGTGCTCGGTATCATTATTATCATAACAACGAAAGTTTTTGCGCTTCCGGTTGATGAAAAACTGGAAAAAGTCCGGAATATCCTGCCGGGAGTCAACTGTGGAGCCTGCGGCTACAGCGGCTGTGACGGTTATGCCGCGGCACTCAGCTCGGGAGAGGATACCAACGCCTCACGTTGTCCGGTCGGCGGGCCGGAAACCGCCGCCGAGCTGGCTGATTTTCTCGGACTTGAGAAGCCGAGCTTCATTCCTCAAGTCGCGCATGTCTACTGCCAGGGAACCGTTGACCACACCAAAAAACGTTATGATTATTCGGGAACGATCAGCTGTTCAGCCGCCCATGGCCTTTTCTCCGGCCCGAACTCCTGTACTTACGGGTGTATCGGCTTCGGTGACTGCGCGGAAGTCTGTCCCTATGGTGCGATCTATATGGCGGATGGCATCGCCCATGTCGACAGCAGTCTGTGTACCGCCTGCGGCCTGTGTGTCAAAGCCTGCCCGAAAGAACTGATTGAGATCATCCCCAAGCATCTGGATGCCTATACGGTCAAATGCCGCAACAAATGGCCGGGTGCGCAGACACGGAAAAATTGCACGATCGGCTGTATCGGCTGTCAGCGCTGCTTCAAGGTCTGTCAATATGGCGCGATCACCATGGATGGCCCGCTGGCGGTCATCGACCAGGAGAAATGCGTACGCTGCGGTGAATGTCTTGATGTCTGCCCGACCGGTGCGATCATGAACGGTTTGATGCTCGCGGCTGACGAAAACGGGCATCCGACAACCAGTGGTCTGCATCTCTGGACTGATCCGCGTGAAGCCGCGAAAGCCAAGGCGGCCCAAGCGGCGAAGGCAAAGTAAAATGGCGGCGACTGCTTGCTTTTTGAAGTCGGATATGCTAATATTTCTTTTGCGCGTTCAGCAACAAACGCAAGGAGGTGTACAAAATGGCGAAA
The DNA here is from genome assembly GCA_009929975.1 of Clostridia bacterium. Classification (GTDB taxonomy): domain Bacteria; phylum Bacillota; class Clostridia; order Saccharofermentanales; family UBA5734; genus SLHU01. The sequence continues at coordinate 6,320 of RZZF01000007.1, read as the reverse complement.
TGTGATATCTGCCAGAAGGACATGTTTTTCGGCAGAAAAATCAGCATCACCCGTTCACAGATTTCCCGGCGGGCCCTGGTCCGTCAGAGAGCGAATGTCCGTAATGTCCGGGTCGTTGTTGATGGAACCCCCAAGACCATGCATGTCTGCACCAGGTGCCTCCGGTCCGGCGCGGTCAAGAGAGCCTGATACCGATACCGCGTTGACGACGTTTGTCGCTGCTCGGGGTGAATGCAGAAAGAGTACCAGTCGGTAACAACGACTGGCATTCTCAAATGGTCAAGATGAAACCGGAAGGAAACCCCTTCCGGTTTTTTAGTTGAAGATACGGCGGATCTGGATGATCTGGCTGTTCAGATCATCGGTCTGTGCCAGATCATAGACCCGGATCGATGTATCATTGCGCCGGGCAAAGAGAACCTGTGTACCGCCAATGCAGATCGCGGGTCCGGAGATCTGGTCAGGTGCTTTTTCATCACGAAAAAAGATCAGGTCTCCGGTTCGAATGACGGACAGGTCCGTCAGCCCGGTCACTTCTTCCTGCCGGAAGAGAACCGGAACCCCGGCCGACTGCTGCGCCACATGGCTGCGCGGCAAGACCACACCATTGACAGACGCCGCGATTCTGGCGATCCCGGAGAGAGAAGCGCCAGCGACTGTCTGGCCATTTCCCAGCGTTGTCACCTTGTTGAAAGCTAGTGCTGAATTACTGAAATATCGTCCGCCGTCCTGCGGCACAGCGATCGCTTCCTGTGGATCAAGCACGATCAGTCCTTCACCACTCATCCAGCCAAACCCACCATCCGGCAGCGTGACCCGATAAAGACTGTCGCCTTCATAATCCGCATAGAGAACGGTTCCCATATAGACTTCAGTCAGCAGTGTTCCCCGGCTTGCATGTGACATCACGCGCTTGCTGGCTGAGGCAACCACCAGACGACGCAGATGCCGTCCCGGTTCAATGGAATCGCGCAGCGCACTCAGATGGGCCTGACGAATGTAGCCGCGGCTGCCATCGACCGTTTCGATGGCGATAAATCCATATCCGGCGTCTGCTTCAAGCAGGTGAACCGGCTCATTGTAGATCACCTGAGTCAGACGGTCCGCTTTCAGATCAGGCTCGGTGAAGACATCCGCCACCGGCACGCGCACCGTCTGCCACGACGCGTCGTACAATGTTTCAATGATCTGCGGGGTATCATCCGGGTTCTCGCCTTCCGCAGCCTGGAAAAGGGTTACCAGCGCCGGACCAGCCCAGAAAATCAGGACAACCAGCAAAAGTAGAACCAGCAGCGGCAGCAGCCAGGCAGGAAGGCGTCGAACCGGCTTTTCCAGATAGACACCATGCCGGTAAATCTTCCAGTGATCCTCGACATGGCGCGGATTGACATAATCCGGCTGACGATGCGGCCGGCGGGATCCGCGGCTCATGAGTGGACCTCATCGCAAGCAGAATGGCCTGAACAGATCATCACGCAAAAGGCCTGCGCCAGGTCCTGGTCATGGGTCAGTGATATGGCAAGATCCGTGCCGCCCAGTTCCCGAAAACGCTGCAGAGCCGCATTTGCCAGAACCGCGGCCGGTGCGCCGAAGTGATCCCGCCTGATGGTCAGATCCTGCCAGGCGCAGCGGGAGCCGATACCGGTTCCAAGCGCTTTGGCGATCGCTTCCTTCGCGGCAAAACGAGCGGCCAGAGACGCGGCCGCTGCTGATGTCACTGTTCCGTCAATCAGGCAGTCATCGAGTTCTGAGGGTGTAAAAATACGCCGGAGGAACCGATCACCATGCTTCTGCCAGGCATTGGTGATTCGGCTGATATGGATGATGTCGGTTCCACAGCTAATTTTCAAACGTTTATCTCCTCTGGTTCTGGCTTGTCGGCCGCTCTTTTAATGTACTATAATAAACCTGTTCTTTCAACGACAGTCAGGGGGCCTGATCATGCTGTATCCACTCAAATTCAAACCTGTATACAAAGATTATCTGTGGGGCGGACGCACGCTGGTGGATTACGGGCGGACGCTGCCTGAAAACGGACCGGTTGCAGAAAGCTGGGAATTGTCAGCACATCCGAACGGAGTCTCTATCGTGCAGAACGGGCCGCTGAGCGGCAAAACTCTGCCGGAGCTATTGCGTGAATATGGTCCGTCATTGATCGGGTCTCTGGCAGAGCCGCGCGACCTCGATAAATTTCCGCTTCTGATCAAATTGATCGACGCGCGGGACCGGCTGTCTGTCCAGGTTCATCCAGGCGATGATTACGCGGCCATGCATGCCGGTGGTGAATATGGCAAGAATGAGATGTGGTATGTGATGGCAGCTGCTCCGGGCGCTCAACTGATCGCCGGTGTCCGTCCGGGAACAACCCGGGAGCAGTTCGCCCGGGCGATCGCCGATGATAACTGCCTGGATCTGCTGCAGACCTTGCCGGTCAAGGCCGGTGATGTGGTCAACATTCCCGCCGGCCTGGTCCACGCGATCGGCGCCGGTCTGCTCATCTGTGAAGTGCAGCAGAACTCAGATACCACCTATCGGGTTTATGACTATGGGCGGCGTGACCAGAGCGGCCAAACCCGGCCGCTGCATATTGAACCGGCGCTGGATGTGATCAATTTTGAAAAGACCGCACCGGCGGCACCGCTGGCCGGACTGCTGATCCGCCAACCGGACCAGCCCGATCTGATTCGCCGGGTCCTGGTCATGAACCGGTATCTGCGGACAGAGCACTGGACGCTGCAGGGCATCTGCGAGCCGCAGCCGGATCAGCACCGTTTCACCGCCCTGACGGTTCTGGAAGGTGACGGGCAGATTGAATGGCAGACCTCCGCGCATGGTTCATGGGAAAGTCTGCCGCTCCAGGCGATTGAAACGATTCTTGTACCGGCTGAAACAAACCGCTGGCGGCTGTCCGGACAGCTCAAGCTGCTGCTCAGCACTCTGCCTGATTTTGATTCTGATTTGTCTGATATCGCCGGAAGCGCCGGCTGCGATCTGGCCGGGTCAGCCTCACGCGAACAGTTGATTGCCTGGCTGGATGGCCGTATCGGTTTAGAGCCGCTCCCCTGATCCTGCGGCTGCCACACTCAGCGCCGCTGGCGGCTGGCCGACAGACGCAGATCCTCACCGAAAAAGTGATAGAGAGCGAACTGGCCGAGCAGACGGCTGAGAATTCTCTCGTCGTATTCCCGGCGCAATGTCGCCGGAGCCGCGTTGCTCGAGATGATCGTCCGCAGATTGGGCTGCTGCCGGCTGTCCAGGATCGTCAGCAGATCCGTATACTGCCCGGCGGCCGATGTTTCGGTCCCAAGATCATCAATCAGCAGGAGTGAACTGCTGAGCAGAAGCTCATAGACGGCCTCCGCTTCTTCAACCCGTGTCGGATCAGGCGAGAAGGTCGCCCGCAGCACACGGCGCTCCTGAAGCCGTTCAAACAGCTGTGGCGCGGTTGTATAAAACACCGCGTGACCCTGCTGGATCAGCGCATTGCCGATACAGCCCATCATGAACGACTTGCCGGTTCCCGGACTGCCGACAAACAGAAGGTTCCGGGTATCAGGCTGGCCAAAAGTCTGAACAAATTGTTCTGACGCCTGTTTAATTCCCAGAATCTGGCGCCGGGGCGACAGCTGGGAGTGATAACGCTCCGGATTCGGCTGATCGGAAAACAGATTCGGGTCAAACTGATCAAAGCCGGCCTGACCCAGAGGCCGCATATTCGCCTGACTGAGCAGGAGCGGAATCATCACCTGCCGATAGCAGCGACAGCGCTGATCCCCCACTCTGCCGGTATCCTGGCAGATTTCGCACAGATAGCGCGGCCGGTCAAAATCCGGTTCAATTCCTGATTGGGTCATATATTCGAGCCGTTCGGCCTCGAGCGATTCTTTATGCGCTGCCGCGTGTCGCGGCCTTCCCGCATCAATCGCTTCTCTCAGCAGATCGGCGCCGGCTTCCGCGATCGCCTGGTCGAGTTCGGCCAGCCGTGGATGCGCCCGGTAAATCCGCGTGATCCGATCATCCCGCTCAATATCCGCCTGCTGACGCCGCTGATCATAGGTGCGGGCGACAGCCCGCGCGATTGACTGCTGCATCAGGTGTCACCTCCCTTGTGATCGACCGCGTCAGATGGTGGCTGCGGCTCGCCTCCCTCGAGGGGAATCTGCTCGAAAAAGCTCTGCAGATAATCATCACTGTACTCACGCTGGTCAAAGTTCCCGGCATTACCGGTCTTCTGGCTGCCGCTTCGTTTACCGCGCTGACGCGATGACCGTTCTTTCTCATAGGTCTGGATCGCCTCAACGGTGTGCAGTTGATGGGAAAACCAGTCTTCGAGAATTTTATCGATATAAGCCAGATTCGGATTGGCCAGACGGACGGTTTTGCGCAGGGCAAGTTCAATCACATCAAAATCAAACCCCATCTTTTCCACCCAGCGGGACACCATTTCCTCATCGTAAGCAGTCAGGCGGCGGCGCAGTTTCTGGCCGATGCGCTGACAGATTTTATTGACCTTTTCGTGCTCTAGAAAATAGCGGTTCAGATCCGCGTAGGTCACAATACCGCGCTGCGACCAGTTCTCGGCGACTCTCGCGATATAGGCCTTGCTGTCGAGTTTGTTGCGGCGGCCGCATTCCTGGAACAGCGCGTAGATGACTTCAGGGTCAAAGCGGTACTGATCAAACCAGTTGTCGATTTCACCAAACCAGGACGGTGACATCAATCCCTGGAAGAAGGTCTTGTTGATATCTCCCATCAACTTCTCCCGCTGGCTGAACTTCGCCTGGCGGTCAAGTGCCTCTGACGGTTGATTCGTCGTCTTCGGCCGGTACAGCCGCTCAATCTCCATCGATTTGATGTCCTGGATGATGACGGCGTCCTGCTCCTGCTGCTGATCAATCAACTGCCACGACGCCAGTTCGAGCAAAGCGGTCCGGATGCTCTCTTCATCGCTGCCCATCCGCCGCGCCAGATCCTGTGCGCTGACAGTCCGGCCGGTTCTGACCGACAGCAGCAGATAGACATACAGTTTGACCGAAAGCCCACTCAGAGACGGCAGATATTCCGTGATGAAAATATCCGGTACCAAAGTATCCGACAGAAGCAATTTTCTGCTTTCATTCAGTTTCATGATCGATCTCCTGCTTCTGCTGCGCTTGCACTGACGGCAGCCGTCAGCGGTTGGAAAAGCCCCGCCCTCGCTGAGAGGACGGGGCTCTATTATACCATGTTCTGAGATGCTTCGCTCTGTCGCGCGGCGATCAGCCGGACAGAAGCCATTACGTTTCGAAATTCATCTCAGCCAGACGCTTATAGGACTTATAGCGCTCGAGCGCGTCTTTGGTCGCCTGAGCGAAAATCTCATCGACCTGTTCGGCAGGATACTTTTTCAGCAGTGAGCTGTAGCGAACTTCAGTCTTGAGGAAGGAGGCGTAATCCGCGCTCGGTTCCTTGGACTCCAGTACGAACGGGTTCTTGCCTTCCTGACGCAGCAGCGGATTGAAGCGGTACAGATGCCAGTAGCCGGCCTCAACCGCGTCTTTCTGATGCTTCTGCGAAACCGTCATGCCACCGCGGATCCCGTGGTTGATACAGGGGGAATAGGCGATGATGATGGACGGTCCATCAAACGCTTCAGCTTCATTGAACGCCTTGAGCACCTGATTCTGATTCGCGCCCATGGCCACATGCGCGACATAGACATAGCCATAGCTCATCGCCATCATGCCGAGGTCTTTCTTTTTGATCGGCTTGCCGCCGGCGGCGAACTGAGCGATCGCTCCGGTCGGGGTTGATTTCGATGCCTGGCCGCCGGTATTGGAGTACACTTCCGTATCCAGGACGAGGACATTGACGTTTTCGCCGGAGGCCAGCACGTGGTCCAGACCGCCGTATCCAATGTCATAGGCCCAGCCGTCACCACCGATAATCCAGGTGGAACGTTTGATCAGATAATCCTTCAGATCAAGGATCGCCTTGACCTGGTCGGTCGGAGCGGTTCCGCTCTCAAGCGCTTTCTCCAGCGCGGTTTCCAGCGTGGCGCTGGCCGCACGGGTCTTGAAGCTGTCATCATAGGCAGCCTACTAAATTAGATGACAATCAAATTATTGTAAAAAGCATTTAATATGTGGGAGAAGTAATGGCGATATACGTTGATTTTGTTTGTATCGAATCTAGAGGCTACCAGTGGTGCCATATGCTCGCAGATAGTCTACAAGAGTTGCATGAGTTTGCCGCATTCATCGAGGTGGATCAGCGTTTATTTCATCGAACCGCCAGTTACCCACATTATGATGTGACGCTACAAATGCGTGAAATAGCTC
>RZZF01000171.1 GCA_009929975.1 Clostridia bacterium | reverse complement strand
GAGCTGTCCCAGCTGCTGCTCAATAAAAAGGCCTGCGGCGACTACAACGCGTCGGTTGAACACCATTTGCTCGAGACCATCGCCAATCTGGCGGCCGGTCTGCTGGGCAAGCTGAAAACACTTGAAACCGCGACACTGGATATCAAAGGAGAACATGACAGTCTGACGTCAGCGGGTTTCTATCGGGATCACGTCTTCGGGTCAATGTCGGAGATGCGCATGATCGTTGACGAGCTCGAAACCCTGATCGCCAGCCGCCACTGGCCACTGCCGACGTACGCGGAGATGCTGTACAGCGTCAGCTGACCAGTCGGACAAGAGAAACAACAGATACACAACGGCGTGTATTCTGCCGGAATGACCGTTCATTCTGACCGGATGCACGCCGTTTAAATTAAGGAGGTTATGAAATGTATCAGGCACTTGACACCCTATGGGTTCTGATCGCAGCCGCGCTTGTCTTTTTCATGCAGGCGGGATTTGCCATGGTGGAGACCGGTTTTACCCGGGCGAAAAACGCCGGCAATATCATCATGAAGAATCTGATGGATTTTTCCGTTGGGACCCTGGTCTTCTGGTTCATCGGCTTTGGTCTGATGTTTGCCGGCGACGGTCCGCTGATCGGCGGACTTGATCTGTTCATTCAGGGCAACTACAGCAGCCATATTCCATCAGGCGCGTTTATCATCTTCCAGACGGTGTTCTGCGCCACCGCGGCCACGATTGTCTCGGGCGCGATGGCGGAGCGAACCAAATTCTCATCTTATCTGATTTACAGCCTGTTGATCAGCGCGATTGTGTATCCGGTCTCCGGCCACTGGATCTGGGGCGGCGGCTGGCTCAGTCAGCTCGGCTTTCATGACTTTGCCGGATCAACCGCGGTCCACATGGTCGGCGGCGTCGCGGCTCTGACCGGTGCGGCGATTCTCGGTCCCCGGGTCGGAAAATATGGAAAGAACGGTGAGATCCGGGCCATCCCGGGCCATAGCCTGACCTTAGGCGCGCTGGGTGTGTTCATTCTCTGGTTCTGCTGGTTTGGATTTAATGGCGGGTCAACGCTGGGGATGAACGGCGATGGGCTATCACTGTCCGCGTCCAACATTTTTGTCACCACGAATATCGCAGCCGCGATGGCCGCGACCACGGTCATGATGATCACCTGGATCCGCTATGGCAAACCCGATGTATCCATGACACTCAACGGTGCGCTGGCCGGTCTGGTCGCGATCACTGCCGGCTGTGATCTGGTTTCACCGGCCGGGGCTGCCGGTATCGGCCTGATCGCCGCCTTCGTCGTTGTTTTCGGCATCGAGTTTGTCGAAAAGAAATTGAAAATTGATGATCCGGTCGGGGCGATCGGCGTCCACGGATTATCCGGTGCGGCCGGAACCATTCTGACCGGCGTGTTCGCGCAAGATGGCGGACTGCTGTATGGCGGCGGATGGGATCTGCTCGGGATTCAGACGCTCGGCGTTGTCGCGGTCGCGGCCTGGGTCGGGGTGACGATGACATTGATCTTCTCGGCCATCAAAAAGACCGTCGGACTTCGCGTGACCTATTCTGAAGAACTGACCGGTCTGGACATCAAGGAACATGGTCTGGCCAGCAGCTACGCTGATTTCATGCAGGTTCCGATGGGAACGGATTTCAGACGTCAGGACCATGAGACCCGCGAGATCGAAATGACCGAGGGTGCCGCTACGTCCGCGTTGGATCACACCGTCAGCGTGCTTCCCGCTGCGGCCGGAACCACCATGACCAAAGTCGTTGTCATCACCCGCCAGAGCAAATTCGAGACACTCAAAACAGCGCTCGACCAGATTGGCATCACGGGTATGACTGTCACCCAGGTGCTGGGTTGTGGAATGCAGAAAGGCGGACGCGAGTTTTATCGCGGGGTTCCGGTCGAAACCACACTGCTGCCAAAAGTCAAAATCGAGATTGTCATCTGCAAGGTGCCGCTTGAACTGCTGGTCCGGACAATCAAGCAGGCCCTGTTTACCGGCCAGGTCGGTGATGGAAAAATCTTCACTTACAAGGTTGAGGATGTGATCAAAGTGCGCACCGGTGAAAACGGATATGACGCTCTGCAGGACGAATGATCCCGCAGGCGATCTGAAATAAAAAGGACTTTGCGCTGACCATCTGACGCAAAGTCCTTTTTTCTTGTTTCAGGTAATCCGCACGATCAGGCTGAAGATTCTTCCCCGCCGGACACTGACAGCGGAAATGTGATCGTCGCCTTGAACAGATCTCCGTCGATCTCGATATAGAATCGGCCGCCCTGCAGCTCAGTCAGACTGCGCGCGATCGCCAGTCCCAAACCGCTCCCCTCCGTACTGCGGGCGCTGTCACCCCGCACGAAGCGCTCCATCAGCTCATCACTCGAGATATTGAGCGGATACCGCGACACATTTTTGATCGTCAGTACGGCCAATGACTGCGTTTGCTTCAGTGTGGCATAGACACGGGTATCCGGCTGGCTGTACTTGCAGACATTGTGCAGCAGGTTGTCAATCACCCGCCAGAGCAGCTGGCCATCAGCATTGATATGCACCGGCTCATCAGGCTTGTCTAAAATGAGTTCCAGCTGGCAGCCGGCCAGTTTTTCCTGGTATTCACCGGCCATCTGCTGCAGCAGGACACCGAACTCAAACCGTTTCAGATCCGGCTTGATCGTACCGGTCGAAGCTTTCGACATGTCAACCAGATCGTTCGTCAGCTTTTTCAGCCGCTGGCTGTGGCGGTCGATGATGTCGATGTATTCGCGCAGCGTTTCACTCTCCGGCTGCTCTTTTTTCAGCAGATCAACATAGTTGATGATGGAGGTCAGCGGGGTCTTGATATCATGGGACACATTGGTGATCAGCTCGGTTTTGAACCGTTCGCTGCGCAGCTGTTCATCGACCGCCAGCGCCATGCCCTGACCGATGCTGTTCAGATCATCACCATGCCGGCGCAGATCACCGACCAGATGGGCCGTTTCCACCCGATGTGCCAGATCACCCTGGGCCAGCCGGCGGGCTCCTCCCTGCAGCACCCGCATACCGGCTGCCAGCAGCAGCAGCGCCGTCCCGGCCAGTACACGGCTGAACAGCCAGAGCAGCAGGGTTGCCGGCGGTTGATAAGCCGTCACGATGATCCCGATGAATTCCAGGAGAAACCAGGCGCCCAGACCGATCAGCATTTTCCAGATTAATGGGATTGATCGCAGAACAAACCCGATCCGGCTGGCGGCCTTCCGGATGACACGCCAGAAGAAGCGCAAAACCCGGTAGAGCAGCGTTCCCTTGATCAAAATCCCCTGTTTGATTCTGACCGCGGTCGTCATCCAGAGAAGTGACGCGAGCACGGTTGCGATGATCAGGCACAGGATGATCACACCGATGATCAGAACCCCATGACTGAAGACATTCGAGAACCAGTAATGATCGACCGTCAGCAAAACGATGCCGCCGAAGAGCACGAACAGGCCGGCCAGGAACAACAGGACATCATACGGGATCCGGTCCAGACCGTTCATGACAATTTCCGCCTGGCTGCGCCGCCGGCCGGCGCTGACCGCCAGGAATATCAGACAGGCCAAGCCGGTCAGCAGGCTGACGAGCATCAGAATCAGCCAGAGATTGGGGGTGCTGAAGGCAAAATCAAGCCAGATCCCGGCCAGATGATATGGATCAAAGACGCTGCGTTCAGGCTTGATATAGCCCTTGATGGTATAGACATCAGGTGAAACATCCGCTTCACCGGCCGTGTACAGGTGGGTCACCTGATGGCTTGGTGTGAATTCCGGTTCTGATCCGGCAATGACCTGATCATCCGCGTCGAGGATCTGATAATAAAATGAGGTGCCCGAGACATGGTTGTCCGGTTGCCCTGAAGCCAGCTCATGGTTCTGAATGAACCGTCCGCCCTCCTCAGTCGCGACATATCGTTCATAAAAGGCTTGATGCGCGTCATCATAACTGATGTTCGCGATCAGCCGCTGTTCCATCTCGGCTGGATCCGCACCATTCAGATGGTAGGCCTCCATCAGGACCGGTACAGAAAGGCACACCGCTGTCAGAAGAACCGACAGACAGAGAATGACGACGGCCAGCCAGCGGGCGGCCGGATGTCCTGTTATCTTGTTCATCAATCAACACTCCTCAGGTCCTGTTCACGGACCACCTTGTATCCCTGACCCCAGACAACCTTGAGAAAACGCGGTTCAGCCGGGTTGATCTCCAATTTTTCCCGCAGATGGCGGATATGGACCGCAACCGTATTCTCCGCGCCACAGGGCGCTTCCTTCCAGACCTTGCTGTAAATCCTCGAGGGTGAAAAAACCTGTCCGGGACTGCCCATCAGCAGGCGGAGGATCTCATATTCGGTCGGGGTCAGACTGACCGGTTCACCATCCAGCCGGACGCACTTTTCCTGATCATCGAGCAGCACGCCGCCGATCTGGATCTGATGACGGCTGACGCTGCCGCTGCCGAGCTGGAGGTAGCGGCGAAGCTGTGACTTGACCCGGGCCTGCAGTTC
>RZZF01000170.1 GCA_009929975.1 Clostridia bacterium | reverse complement strand
GTGACGAGTATCGTCAGACCATGCGCAGTTCACCCCAGCTCTTCGATTTTACCGAACTGAAGGATAAGAAAGAGAATTGGTTCATGCTGACTGAATACAAAGGCCGCCGGACCGTGGTTCTGTTTGAACCGGATGAACGTATGCTGGTTTCGATGAAGCGGTTTAATCCAAGTAAGATCATGTATCGGAAATTTGGTACCTGACCGATGGCCGGCTTGTATCGGGCTCTTCGGCTCAACCGGTCCGGCTCAGCGCGGTTCAACCGCCAGGAACGCGGCTGGATTACGTATGACTGGGCGAATTCCGCCTATTCGACGATTGTCACAGCCGCCATTTTTCCGATTTATTTCGCTTCTGCGGCCGGACAGGCCGGTGCTTCCGGTGATATCTGGTGGGGCTACGGAACCTCTGCGGCAACCCTGATCATGGCGGTGATGGCACCGTTGCTCGGTGCCATCGGCGATTTCAAAGGGATGAAGAAAAAACTGTTCAGCGGTTTTCTGCTGGGTGGTCTTGTCTTTACACTGGCCATGGCGCTGACTGACCGCTGGCAGCTGATGCTGGTCGGATATGTCCTGTCCTATATCGGCTGGATGGGCGCAAACCTGTTTTATGATTCCTTTCTCACGGATGTAACCTGGCCATCCCGCATGGATAAGGTGTCGGCATGGGGCTTTGCCATGGGCTACATCGGAGGCAGCACCATTCCATTTCTCATGTCCATTGCCCTGATCATGTTCGGGCCTGCCATCGGCATTGATAACGCGGCCGCGGTGAAAATCGCCTGCGTTCTCTGTGTACTCTGGTGGGCGGTGTTCAGCCTGCCTTTGCTGAGAGATGTCCATCAGACCCACTATCTGGAAACACCACCGACCTCATTTGTCCGCCAGACTTTCCGCAACCTGCATGCTACTGCGAGGGAAATCCTGGCTGACCGGGCACTGCTGATTTTCATGCTGGCTTATTTCTTTTATATCGACGGTGTCAATACGGTCATCCATATGGCAACAGTGTACGGCTCGGCGATCGGGCTGGATACGACAGGGATGATTCTGGCGCTGCTGGTGACCCAGCTGGTCGCGGTTCCTTTTTCCATTCTTTTCAGCCGCCTGGCTGGGCGTTTCGGCTCAATCCGCATGATCAGCGCCGCGATCATCATTTATTTCTTCATCTGCCTGGTCGGCTTTTATATGGGCTATTCCATGGAGCAGGCCCAGGCAATCCTGCAGAACGGTCAAAGTGATCAGCTGCCCGCCGGCCTGACCCCTGCGGCCGCCTATGACCGCTCTTTGTCCCGTGCGACTGCTCTTTTCTGGGCGATGGCGGTTCTGGTCGGAACCTGCCAGGGTGGCATCCAAGCCCTGTCCCGGTCGTTTTTCGGCAAACTGATTCCACCGAAACGATCCAATGAATATTTCGGTTTCTTTGATGTTTTCGGCAAATTCGCCGCCGTCGTCGGACCTGTTCTCTATGCGCTGACAGCCAGCCTGACCGGTCGTTCATCCCTGGGGATCCTGAGTTTGCTGCTTCTATTCGCGATCGGCCTGATTCTGATCTTGATCGGACGCCGTCCGCTGCAGGAGGCTGAAGCACGCGCGGAAGCCGGCCAGGACCGGGAAGAACAACATCAGGAGTAACAGCATGAACGAACCGATTTCTCTGATCCGGCCTGTGCCCGAATCTGCGTTCAGCATGGAGTTTGTCCTGCGCAGCACAGATACTGACCTGCACGATCGTCTGCATCTGTCAGCGCTGTTCAGCTTTCTGCAGGAGGTGGCTTACTTCCATGCCGAAAAACTTGGCCTTGGCGCCGATCAGCTGGCACGCTACCGGAGCTGCTGGATTCTTCTCAAAGTGTCGCTGCGTCTAGATGGTCTGCCCAGCTGGGGTTCGACCGTTCAAATCACCACCTGGCAGCGCGGGGTCCGCCGTCTGGTTTTTATCCGTGATTTCGTCCTGTCGGTGAATGGCCGTCCCTTCGCGATCGTGTCCTCTGAATGGCTGGTGGCTGATCTGCAGACGCATCGGCCGCAGCGCCCCGACCGCCTGCTGCCGCCTGAACTCGTCCCGCCCCTGACAGAACCCTGCTTCACCCTGCCTGAACAGCATCCGGCGCGGCAGAATTTTTCAGCAGCCACTGGTCCGGTTGCCAGGCGCAGCGCGTATTACAGTGATATTGACCGCAATCGGCATATGAACAATACCCGGTACATCACCTGGCTGACCGATGCGCTGGCCGCCTGGAAGTCGTATGATCCGGATGCCGCGCAGCCGCGCCACCAGCTCCGAGAATTGACCGTTCAGTTTATCAGTGAAGCTCTGCCGGGCCAGACAGCGGATCTTTATGTTCAGCCGCAAGATGGACCATTCGGCAGTTTCCTTTTTGAAGCGCGCCGCCCGGATGATCCGGATGGTCGTCCGATTCTGCGGGCTGCCGGTATTCTGGAATCAAGCCAGGATCGTGACCGGACTGGATCCCCAGATGATCAGGCGGATGAAATCTGAACAATTGTGACAAGCAAAAGACACCACTCAATTTTCTGCTATAATCTGAAATGCTGATCAGGCTGATATCAGGCCTGTGTTAATTGATGGAAAAGGGGTAAGGAGGACGTCACCCATGATAGAAATTCGCGATCTGGTCAAGTATTACGGAGACATCTGTGCGGTTGACCATGTCAGTTTTTCCGTAGAAGAAGGAGAGATCCTCGGATTTCTCGGACCGAACGGTGCTGGAAAAACGACCACCATGAATATTCTGACCGGGTACCTGTCGGCGACATCCGGTACGGTTCTGGTTAACGGACACGACATACTGGAAAACCCGCATGAGGCGAAAAAGTGCATCGGTTATCTGCCGGAACATCCGCCGCTGTATCTGGATATGACAGTCACAGAATTCCTTCAGTTCGTCGCCGAGTTGAAAGGTGTTCCGAAAGAACTGCGAATCCGACAGATGGCTGAAATCATGAAACTGGTGAGGATCACTGATGTCGCCGGCCGCCTGATCAAGAACCTGTCCAAAGGCTACCGCCAGCGTGTCGGTATCGCCCAGGCCCTTGTCGGCAATCCGCAGGTCCTGGTGCTTGATGAGCCGACGGTTGGTCTTGATCCCAAGCAGATCATCGAGATCCGCAACCTGATCAAGGAACTGGGCCAGCGCCATACAGTCATTCTCAGTTCCCACATTCTGCCGGAAGTTCAGGCGGTCTGTGAACGTGTGGTCATCATCAACAAAGGAAAGATCGCCGCGGTCGATACCCCGGCCGGACTCTCCCGCAAAATGACCAGTACATCACGGCTGCAGCTCAGCGTTGAAGGCCCGTCTAAGGAGATCGTGCAGAAATTACGTCTCATTCCGGGAATTCACAAGGCTGAACTGTTCACTGAAAAGGAAGAAAACATCAGCGTCATTGAAGTGGAAAATGAACCGGAAACGGATGTACGCCGGCAGATCTTCTACGAGATGGCCCGCAACAGCTGGCCGATCATCGAGATGAAATCACTGGATCCGACGCTGGAAGAAATTTTCCTGCAAGTAACCGGTAATTACCAGGAAGGAAAGAGGGGTTAACAATGAAACGAACGATGGCTATTTTCAAACGTGAGTTCGCCGCTTATTTCCGTGCGCCGATGGGCTTTGTTGTCTGCGCGATTTTCATGGCGGTCAGCGGTCTGTATTTTTCCTCCGGTGTTCTTTCGGCCTATATCAATCTCGTCGGTGAACTGGCTTTTATCCAGTCCTTTTTCTTCGTGATCATTCCACTGATGACCATGCGGGTTTTTTCAGAGGATCGCAAGAACGGAACGGAAGTGCTGCTTTACACCTCTCCGGCCAGTTCGCTGGAAATCGTCATGGGCAAGTATCTGGCCGCCCTGGCCTTGTTTTTGCTGATGACCTCGGGAACACTGGTTCATGTCATCATTACGATCCTGTATGGCGGCCTGGTCAATATCAATGTCCTGGGCGCATATGTTGGTTTTGTCTTTTTGGGTGCCGCGTATGTGGCGCTTGGTGTTTTTACGTCGGCACTGACCGAAAATCAGATCATCGCCGCGATCATATCGTTTGTCGTGATGATCGTTCTGTCCCTGCTTGATGTCGTTTCCAGCATGCTCGGATCGGTCGCGTCGACCTTGATTGATAAAGTCAATATTTTCGGTCTGACCGATCTGCAGATCGATAAGGCCGGGTCGGCTGTCACAGCCGCGCTGAATTGGCTGAATCCTTCAACCCGGACCAATAACTATATCCAGGGGATTTTCGAACTGTCGCCGATCCTTTTCTTTGTCAGTTTTGTCGCTGTCTTTCTATTCCTGACAAACCGGGTCATTGAAAAACGGCGTTGGAGCCAGGGGTGATCAACTATGAAAAAAGATAAGAATCTTTCGAAAAAAGAACAGAAGCAGGCCGGCCGCCGCCAGGTTGACAACCGGTCAAAATATCTCAAGCGATTTTCCGTGACGGCGACCGTTCTCTTTATCGCGGTGATCCTCATTCTCAATATTGTCTTTGACCGTACGCTGGGAC
>RZZF01000169.1 GCA_009929975.1 Clostridia bacterium | reverse complement strand
CTATAGAGAATGGCGGCCAGCAGTGTGGTCAGACAATGTCGGGCTCCGTCACGATCGCCGCGGCCGATCCGGCTCAGCAGTTCTTTTTCTTTTGCCACTGGATAGGATCCGGAAACGATCGGACCAGCCGACGCGGCCTCGTCGGCTTTCTTGCGCTCGATGAACTCGCCGGCCATTTTCATCTGCTGCAGGGTGAGGTCTCTTTTTGCTTCGATCACGGCCGGATCCGGCGTGCCGATCGCGTCGGCAGTGATCATCAGCAGATCCGCCAGGTACCCCAGCCGCTTGACATCGAGAATCGGCAGATTGAAATAGTCTTCAAACAGCGCGTGCCGGTCGCCGGCAAGCCCGCGCAGATTGTCGAGGATCTCAGTGATCGCCAGTTCGTCTTTTTCCCAGAGCAGCACTGGCCCGCACAGCAGGGTGCCGACCGGTACCTGGCCATCCATCACGGCACAGGCGATCGTGACCAGACCGACATGGCAGCGGGAGAAATACGGTTGTCCGGTTCGCTCCGCCTGCTGTCCGGCGAAGTCCATATAGGCACAGCAGCGTTGTTTCGCGATCGGGTCCTGCTGCAGCCGCTCGCAGAAGCCGCTGGTCGTTGAGACGGGGTCGGTTTGACCGGCGGCCAGATAGCGGCAGGCGATACCGGTCGCGCCGGTAAAGGCTGTCATCAATGGATGAATCATGGCTGATTCCCATCAGTGATCTTTTGGCGCAGCTGTTCAGCCTGCTCCCGCAGTTCGTCCATGCCCTTGCTGCCGGAGAGCAGACTGGCACCACCATCCATCACGATTTCCTGACCGGTCAGTGAGGCGGCATCCGGTGAACTCAGATACAAGACCATTTTTCCCAGTTCGGCCGGAGTCACCCAGCGATGCAGCGGGATGCCACGATAGGTCTGTTCAGGATCGCCCATCCGCGGGTTGCCTGTTGCGGTAAACCCGGGCGCGATGGCATTGACCCGGATACCGTACGGCGCGAACTCAAGTGCTGCGTGTCGGCAGAACTTCTGCAGAGCGGTTTTCACCGGACCATAAACCGCGGAATTGCCGAATACCATGGTGGAGTGGTTGGAGGTGATCAGGAGAATGGATCCGCGGATCTTCTGCTGGATCATCCGTCGAGCGGTGAACTGGGTACAGAAGAAACCACCACGCCAGTCAATCGCGTTGACCTTGTCAAAGGTTTCAATATCCGTTTCGAGAATCGGGCCGCCGAAGGTGATACCGGCGTTGCTGACAAGGATATCGATGCGGTCAAAAACACGGTCAAAAGCATTGAAAAGTTCGACGATCCCCTCATAGCGTGAAAAATCCGATTGAATGATTTCGCAGCGGTGGCCGAGTGTGTTGATCTCAGCCGCGGTTATCTGAGCGGCTGAGATGTTCGACGAACAGTGCAGCGCGATGTCATAACCGGCTTTCGCGAGTTCCAGCGCGATGCCCTTGCCAATTCCCTGGCTCGCACCGGTGACCATGGCAACTTTCTGTTCCATTATTGAATCCTCCCTATGAATAATCTTCATCCGATGTCTGATCCGCCGGTTGGGCGGACGGTCTGGATCACCGGATCGTCCGTCACCAGTGATTGATGATTTCTTCTTTGATGATCTCAACATAGCGCCGGGCTTTGGCGATATCGTGGTTGATCGTATAGACATCACGCTGGGTAATTTCCAGTGTGAGATTCCGGGCTGCCCGCAGCGTTGTGCGGATATGTTCGCGGACGGCTGCCTCATCCAGAACGGTGCCGACTCCGATCAGATTGGGTGAGGGTTTGCGGTGATAGATCACCTTGCGGCCCTGCAGCCGGTCGCCCATCATGGCTTCGTCGCACCAGGGGGATATGGAGACCTTGCGCAGATTGGGCAGAGTGGACAGGTACTCGTCCCAGATCGCGTGAACCGGCTCGCAGCAGCCATAAGAAAGCAGACCATATTCGGAAGAAATTTCCTGATAATAGGGGAAGATGAACTCGCCGAACATGTCCGGTGAGAGGCCGACTGTTTCCTGGGAATCCATGAAGCCCCATAGCTGACTGGCTTTCAGCGATCCATCCACCGGCTCCGCAGGCAGTTCATTCGTGAAACACCAGGTACCCTGACCGAGCTCTTCACAGGCTGTGGTCGGCAACATCAGCTTTTCCTGCTCCATGAAGCGGTAGAGACGGAGCGTATCGTCCGTGTACTGCCGCATCATCTGATGGAATATTTCCGGATAATCGATCATGGATATGTACATCGTTTCCATACTCATGATATGGAGCAGATCCTGAGTCGGCACAGAGTACAGGCCACGGCCGACCAGTCTGGGAGGCAGCCAATCGCCGAAGAGATCCGCAATTTGATTGAATCGTTCGAGGACTGCCGCCCGGTCAAATATAATGGGGCTCGGTTTCAGAAGTGGAAAGTCCTCAGCCAGATCATTGATCTGATGGACGAACTGATGGCCGACTGATTCGCGGCCGTCTGATCCGGTCGTGTGCTGCTGCCGGACCGCGAGGTCAAATGGTTTGATCCGGACATCCCAGCTGATTGGAAAATAATCGGGCACCGGCCGGTCATCGTCAAACAACTCGCGATTGAGGAACTGGTTGTAAAGCAGCGTCTCGATCTGCCGGGCGGACTCGCTCTCACACCGCAGCAACGGCGGGATGATCTCCTGCTGGAAGGTCCAGAGCTCAAGGTGGATCATCGGTCGCTCGCCTTTGCAAGCATTGTGGCGGCACCAATCGCGGATGAGCTGCCGGTTCTTTTCACTGCGGGCATGTTCCATCTGGCGACGGGCCAGTTCACGCAGAATCACGCGGTCGTGATGACTGATGATGGTTGTCATGGGATGTTCCTTCCTACACGCGCACATCTCTCATATACGGCGCGACCTGTTCAAAAATCCGGTCAATTTCGCGCATGTCATCGTCTGACAGAGGACGTGATCCCTTGCGCATATTCGTGTTCGTGAAGATCCCGCGGCGGATCATGACCTCCTTGGCATAACGCATGCCGAGCAGGCCTTCCAACTGCAGAGCCGGCATGATGGCATAATGCAGCTGTCGGCCTTCCGCTTCTTTACCGGCAAAAAACAGATTCCAGGTCTGCTGTACAAGATCGGCCCATTCACAGGCATGGATCGAGGCGATCGCACCACGGGCGAAATCAAGCGGCGCATACTGGCTGCCATAACCGGACATGACGCCTTCGAGTGCCGGTGTACGGACGGCCATCAAATTGCTGATGGAGACCGGTCCGGGCTGACACTCCTCCTTGACCCATTTGACCTGCTCGATCGTCTCGCACAGTTCGATGACCTGAGTCGGCTGGAGCATGGTGCCGGCCGCGGAATGATTCTGGATCATGACCGGGATGGTCACGGCGTTGGATATTTTTTGGAAATAATTCTTGATGAAAGCAAAATCCACTCCCGCCGGCGGCATCGCGATCACGGCGTCGGCACCGCATTTCTCCGCGTATTCGGCATAATCAACGGCTTGTGGTGTACAGGGAGCGGCCACATTGGCGATGACCGCTAGGCGGCCATTGGCCACTTCGCAGGGGATACGGACCATCAGCTTGCGTTCGGATTCCGACAGGGTCTCGAACTCACTGACCATGACCGGGGTGGTGATCGAGGTGGAACCGCACTGGACGATGAATTCAATTTCTCTGGACAGGATATCTTCATCAATCTGGTCATTATCTGTAAACGGAGTCATCGGGATCGCGCTGGATCCTTTCGCGTTTTGCAGGTCGTAAGGCATCGGGTTATCCTCCTTATGCTGAATCAATCAGTTGAAGAAACGGTCGCGGCACCACTCGTCATCCCATTCATCGGTTGACGGCCAGACACCCGGCTGACGCGGATCAACATGTTCAGCCAGAACTTCATCATTGTAGTCATCAATACCAAGGCCGGGACGGTCCGGAATATCGATGAAGCCATTTTTGATGATCGGGTTATCGGCACAGATGACCATGTCGTTCCACCAGGGTACATCATTGGCGTGATATTCCATCGCGATGAAATTCTCAGTCGCCGCGCCGATCGTCGCCGCCGCCATTGCTCCGACTGGACCTTCCGCCATATGCAAAGCCATGCGTACGCCGAAATACTGGGCCATATCGCCGAGTTTCTTGGTTTCATAGATACCGCCCAATGTGAGAGGATCAGGATGCACCACGGACACCGCACCGGCCCGCAGCAGCGGTAGGAAACTTTCCGCCAGATACTGGTCTTCGCCCACACACAGCGGTGTCGCGGTTGCTTCGCTGAGCCGTTTCCACTGGTCGGTATATTGCCAGGGGATACAGTCCTCCATCCAGGCCAGATTGAATTTTTCCAACCGCCGGGCGACTTTGATCAATTCCTCAACGCCCATGAAGCCGAAGTGATCGGTGGCCAATGGAATCTTGTAGCCGATGATTTTGCGGACATCGGCGACATACTGTTCAAGGTAATCAAGCCCGATTTCGGTGATTTGAACTCCAGTAAACGGATGCATTGTATTGGTGACATCATATTCGCGGTTGCGCCAGTAAAACTGATCCAG
>RZZF01000168.1 GCA_009929975.1 Clostridia bacterium | reverse complement strand
TGGCTGTGGGTCTTTATTCTCCTGCCCTTTCTTGATGACGCCAGTCTGAATGAGTTGGTCGACAAACACGGGAAACCGCTTCGGCAATGGATGAAACAGAAAAATATCCTGGAGTACAATACTGATCTGCTCACGCAGAGAATGCAGTGTCAGATCAGCGATATCCTGTCCATCGATCAGGATTCGCCCTTCATCCGGCTCATAAAACCGTGCCAGCAGGCTGATCATGGTGGTCTTGCCGACACCGGTCGGACCAACAAGTGCGATCATCTCACCGGGAGCGGCCGTAAACGAGACGTTCTTCAGAACAGGGTTCGTCACTTCATAGGCAAAGCTGACATTTTCAAAACTGACTTCACCCTCAGATTTTGCCATATCCACCGCATCGGGATGATCCGCGACGTCCGGCTGCGTGTCCATGACCTGGAAGACACGTTCAGCACCGGCGATCGCGGTCTGGACATCTTCTGCCACGCGTGCCAGATTTGTGACCGGCTGATAGAACAAAGAAAGATACATGAGAAAGGCGACAATATCTGCGACATTCATCCGTCCATTCCAGGCCAGCCAACCGCCGAACCCGACAACAATCACGGAACCGATCGAGCTGAAAAACTCAATGCCGGGGTGGAAGATCGCGCTTTTTCGCAAAGCACGCAGAATCGCGTCACGCCAGTTAGCCGCGGCCTTGCCGATATGGCCGATCTCACGATGCTGCTGATTGAAAGCCTGGATTTCCTTGATTCCGGACAAGTTGTCCTGAAGGTCTGCGTTCAGCTGCGCCAGATTCTGCTGGGCAGCCCGGAAATCGGGACGAATCCGCTTCATGAAGAAAATACTGCCGACCAGTAAAAAAGGAATCGGGATCAGGGTCATCAATGTCAGTGTCGGCTGGATGACCAGAAGCAAAACCGTTACGCTGACGAGGACAAGAATATTGGTAAACAATTCAGGAATCGCGTGCGCGACAAGCACTTCAAGTTGGGCAGTGTCATTGACGACACGGCTCATCAGCTGGCCGGTCTGTTTATCATGATAGAAACTGAGAGAGAGTTTTTGCATGTGATCATATAAATTAACTCTGGTATCAGTCACGAGCCGCCATGCCGCAACATGGGCGAAGTAATTACTCATGAAACGAAAAACGACCCGTGCCATATAGGTCAGCCCCAGGATCAGAGCGAGCCTGAGGATTTTCTGCATGGTATCCGGTCCCATATCGCCTGTCAGGATATTGGTCAGATCGCGAACCAGCCATGGAGCAACAAGATTCAGTGCCGTAATCATCAGAGTTGAAAATCCCGCGATGACCAGAAACCAGCGATATGGCAGCGCGATGCGCAGCAGTCGTTTATAAAATGACATAGTATGTGTCCTCTCCTTCTCCGGCTGTGTCAGAATCCGGATCATGTAAATCCAGCGGCCAGTCAGTCAGGTTCGGGCGCATCTGGTGGAAAGACGATGTTCTCAAGGGGTTGCGGCGGTTGATGACTGAGTGCATTCAGGACAGATTCCACGCAGGAACAAGTCCCGTTCTGTTATCTGAAAACCATCCAGGCCCTGGACCTGAACATTATGTTCTGAAATGGGAAAATCATAAACGCGATCACAGACAGTGCACTTGAAGTGACCGTGCAGACTGATATTGGCATCGTAGCGCGCTTCATGCTCTTCAATTGAAATCAGCCGTGCCAGCCCTTTTTCGACCAGGATCTTCAGCGTATTGTAGACCGTCATCTTCGACAATGTCGGCATATCATGAATCAATGCCATATAAATCTCATCGGCTGTCGGATGAGTTCTTGACATGACCAGATAAGTGTAAATGCGCAATCGCGGATATGAGGGTTTAATCTGGTGCTGCTGGAGCACCAGAGCCCAGCGTTCGCGGCCGGACATGGAGCATCACCTTCCTGACAAAAAATAATCTCTGAATAGACATCTGAATAAACAGAGGACTGCCGGCAAATTGCCGCAGTCGGCCGAGATCTTGCTGCATTTCAAAAACGCACCAGTTATATTATATGCTTTATTCTGGCAATCGTCCAGATGAACGTATTTTAGAATGATTACCAAACAGTAAGTATTACACCATTTTCTCCGGATCCAGCAGGGCATCAAACTGATCACCGGTCAGGAAACCGAGCGACACACAGGCTTCCCGGAGCGTCAGGTTCTCACGATAGGCTTTCTTGGCGGTTTGTGCCGCCTGATCATAGCCGATATGCGGGCTGAGGGCTGTCACCAGCATCAGGGACTGATTGAGATTATGCCGCATCTGTTCGCGGTCCGGCCGGATGCCGGCCACACAGCGGTCATGAAAGGAAGCCAGTCCATCGGCCAGCAGCCGGATCGACTGGAGAAAATTATAGATCAGGACCGGCATGAAAACATTGAGTTCAAAATTACCCTGCGAGGCGGCCATACCGACCGCGGTATCATTGGCGATCACCTGAACCGCGATCATGGTGACGGCCTCAGATTGCGTGGGATTGACTTTACCCGGCATGATCGAGCTGCCCGGTTCATTCTCCGGTATCGTGATCTCACCCAGACCACAACGCGGTCCGCTGGCCAGCCAGCGGATATCATTGGCGATTTTCATCAGGTTGGCGGCAAGTGCTTTCAGAGCCCCATGCGCGAAAACCAGCTGGTCTTTGGCGGTCAGGGCATGGAATTTATTCTCAGCGCTGGTAAAGGGTGTACCCGCCAACCGGCTGATCCAGTCCGCCACAATCGGAGCGAAGGAAGGCGGTGCGTTGAGTCCGGTACCGACAGCCGTTCCTCCCAGTGCCAGTTCCCGCAGCCCAGGCAGTGCCAGTTCGATCATTCCTTTCGTCTTTTCCAGCATGCCCCGCCATCCGTTGATTTCCTGCGAGAAGCGGATCGGGGTCGCGTCCTGCAAATGGGTTCGCCCGCTTTTGATGACATCGTAGTTTTCCTGCTCAAGTTGTTTCAGGGTTGAGATCATACGGTCCAGTTCCGGCAGCAGCGACTGTTCAATTCCGAGAACAGCCGCGATGTGCATGGCCGTTGGAAATGTATCATTGGAGCTCTGCGACCGGTTGACATCATCATTGGGATGAAGCAGACGGCAGCCGGACAGTTCATTGCCCCGACCGGCGATCACTTCATTCACATTCATATTTGACTGTGTGCCGCTCCCCGTCTGCCAGACAACAAGAGGAAAATGATCATCCAGACGGCCGTCACTGATTTCATCACAGACCGCCGCGATGACATCAGCCTTCTCAGTTTCCAGAACACCGAGCTGCCGGTTGGTCAGCGCGGCAGCCTTTTTCAGGATCGCGAAGGCACGGATCACCGCGATCGGCATCCGCTCCCCACCGATAGGGAAATTTTCAAGGCTGCGCTGGGTCTGTGCGCCCCAGTATCGATCCGCCGGAACCTTCATCTCACCTATTGAGTCTTTCTCTATCCGGTATTGCATGTTCTATCCTCCTGCAGTTTTCAACCGTTTTCAGTGTGGTGCCCTGCTTTGTTGAGACGGGCCGCGAATCGCGGCCGGTTATAGCGCTGGGCGATGACACAGGGCAGATTCACCAAGATGGCATAACCGATCATGATCCAACCAACCCAGACAGGGTTCCAAAGAAAAAAAAGCGGTGCCGGCAGCAGACTGATCCAGTGGGTCAGTTCCGCCCGCCTCGATTCGAGGACAAACAGTCGATACCATCCCTGATCGCGCTGCATCGTTTTCTTTCTGAAGCCCTGGCGAAAGAGCGCGGCGCCATCCGGAAGATGACGCTTCCATGACCGGACTCTGGTCAACTGCTGCCAGATCTGTCCGTTCTTTTCCCACTGTCTGGTCCGGAACAAAGGGCGATCAACGTCGAACCAGGCCACTGGTATCCGGTAGGCAGCGTACGATATGCTCAGATGAATCACCATCCAGGCCAGAAAATCCGCTGCGATCGTCCAGGCAGACGACCAGTAAATCAATCGCATATCATCAGCTCCTAAACATCAATTGAGCGGCCGCGCCAGCTGACACGCCGCTTTATTTTTGTCAGATACAACGACCACATGAACAGGCCTGTGAAGAACAGAGAATGCAGTAGATACAAAATCAGCGCCATCGGATGAAAACTCCCGGTACGGCGGCTGTGCCAAAGCAGCTGCCCATAGTAAACCAGACACAGCGCCATCGCCGCGGCGAACTGCCAGGGCGGTCCGATCAATATCGAACGGATCAGCAGGGCTGTGGTTGAAAACCCACCGCTGATCCAGGCGATGATCAATGTAAACACCAGAGGATGGGTTGACCCGGCTGCCGTACCAAAATTCTTCGTCCATCCTTCAACCAGGCTTCTGATGCCTTCAGGATACATTCGGAATCGAATGACCCAGCGCCCGCCGAGGCAGACGGTCGGCAGGCCATGAGCAGCAAAGGCCTCCGACAGTGCCAGATCGTCCATGACAAATCCTCTGACCCGTTCATGACCTCCGGCCTGCATGTACTGATCCTGCCTGCAGATCAGACAGGGGCCAAAAGCACCGGCGCCTCTGATTTTTCTGCCCCAGGGGGTAAAGGTGTTGATTCCGGCCATCACGATGATATTGAAGAGGGCGGACAAATTTTCGTAAGCGCGGTGGATTTCATGCCAGGGCTGTACGGAGA
>RZZF01000167.1 GCA_009929975.1 Clostridia bacterium | reverse complement strand
GTCATCTGCAGTTCTTCTTCCAGCAGACCTTCCGCGGATATCGTCGCCATGCCGTCAATCCGTTCAAACTGCGGCAGGATATCGTCCCGGACGAAATGCGACAGCTCCGTCAGATCATAATCGGCCATGTCGACGCTGGCGATCATGACCGGCAGCATATCAGGACTGATGCGCATGATCATCGGGCGGCCGACCAGGTCAGGGAACTGGTCGGCAAGCAGATCGATACTGCCCGACAGCTCGATGGACGCGCTGTCCATATTGGTCTGCTGGGCGTATTCCATCATGATGATGCTGATATTCTCATTGGAGATCGAATTGATCTCGCGTAAACCGCCAGATGTCGACAGGACGGATTCCAGGGGCCGGGTGACCGACTGTTCAACCTCTTCCGGGCTGGCACCCGGATAAGAAGTCATCACCACAAGATAGGGCAGATTCAGGCTCGGCAGCAGATCGGTTGACATGCCGGTAAATGAGACAATGCCCAATACCACGATCAAGACGACTGCGACAAAGACAGTATATGGTTTTTTAACACTCCATAAAGGCAGCATACAGGGGGATCCTCCATTGCCATCGGCTGGCTCGCTGATCACCGACCGACCGGTCGGTCGGCAGATAAACTCCATTATAGAGGCGGACGGCTTCCTGTGCAATCAATAAACATGGCTCAAATATGAAGAATGCATGAAAATTCGAGAAATAATGATGCGACTTGACAAGGTAATATTCACTTACTATAGTGGTACTGATTAGAAATACTATTAATATTATGGATGAAAGCACAGTGGAAAGCATATTGGTGTACCTGGATCGTCAGGCAGCCGCAGCAGGAGGAAGGTATGAATCTGACAGAGGCATTGATCGCGGTCGGTCTGACCCGGCTGGAAGCCCAATTGTATCTGTTGCTGCACAGTGAGGAGCCGATGACCGGATACGAGGCGTCCAAGCAAAGCGGGATCTCGCGGTCCAATGCGTACAGTGGTCTGGCCGGTCTGGCCGAGAAAGGCGCGGCGGTCTGCGTTGAGGGACCTGTGCGTCAATACAGCGCGGTTGAAGCCGCTGAGTTCTGCCGCTACCAGTCACGCCGGTTCAAAGAAATCATCGCGGTGATCGAGGACGGTATGCCGGAGCAGCGGCCGGCCAGAGAACCGTTCCTGACGATCAGCGGCCGTGATCCGATCATCCAGAAACTGAAAGATATGATCGGACAGGCCAAGCAGCGGATTTATCTGGGACTGGCCGCCCGGGAGATCGGAATGATCCGCCCGGAGATCGAAACCGCGGTTGAGCGGGGACTGAAGGTGGTCCTGTTGACGTCTGCGGATGTCCAGATCGCGGGAACGATTCATTACGCGGCTGAGAAAGTGCCCGGACAGATCCGGGTCATCGCCGATTCGTCGGTTATTATGACGGGAACACTACATGACGACCAGACGTCATCATGTCTATTTTCGCGCGATCAGGCGCTTGTCACCTTATTCAAAGAAGCAATGGCCAATGAAATCAAGCTGATCACGATGGACCAGCAGATAACGCATGTGGACAGGGACTAAATCAGCAGCATGAACAGCGATGGGGGTAACAGCATGTCAGAAACAGCTAAACGGTATATTGACGAATATTTTGGACAGACGGACATCACAGAATTGGTCAGAACCTATGGCAGTCCGCTGTATGTCTATCAGGAAGCCC
Organism: Clostridia bacterium; assembly: GCA_009929975.1. Classification (GTDB taxonomy): domain Bacteria; phylum Bacillota; class Clostridia; order Saccharofermentanales; family UBA5734; genus SLHU01. The sequence goes on along the minus strand of RZZF01000167.1, from coordinate 2,944 downwards.
TGCTGCGCAGACGCTGCCGCGAAATGCAGCAGCTGGTTCAGGGTGTGCCCTTCGCGGCCCATTATTCCGTTAAAGCCAACACGAATCTCGAACTCCTGCGCATCGCCCGTGATGAGGGTCTGCATGCCGACGCGATGTCGCCCGGTGAGATCTTGGCGCTTGAAGCAGCCGGTTATGATGCCGATGCTATTTTCTTCATTCCCAATAACATCAGCCGGGATGAACTTCGCTTCGCCGCGGACCGGGGCATCCTGATCAGCGTTGATTCACTGGACCAGCTCGACCTGCTTGGCTCGGTTCAGCCGGGCGGACGGGTCTCGCTGCGTCTGAATCTGGGCATCGGGGCAGGGCATCATGAAAAAGTCATCACCGCCGGTGATGACACCAAGTTCGGCATCACAGAGGCACAGCTTGATCAGGCTCAGGCAATCGCCCGGCAGTATCAGCTGACCATCACCGGGCTGAACCAGCACATCGGATCATTATTCATGGAGCCGGCGCCTTATCTGGCCGCGGCTGAACGTCTGCTTTCAGCTGCCCGGTGTTTTCCCGACCTGGAAATGATTGATTTCGGCGGTGGATTCGGGATTCCCTATCACAAGATGGCCGGCGAGGCCCGGCTTGATCTGGCCGCGCTGGGCAGCCGCCTCAGTGAGATGGCGAAGCGATTCGCGTCAACGTGGCCGCGGCCTCTGATGTTTATGACGGAACCCGGACGCTATATCGCGGCCGAAGCCGGGCTTCTGATCGGTACGGTTCATGCCGTCAAGCAGAACGGTCCGCGCATCTATGTCGGGACGGATATCGGATTCAATGTACTGGCCCGGCCGATGCTGTACGACGCTTGGCATGACCTGCTGGTTATCCGCCGGGGCCGGCTGCTGCCGCAGACCGGGCTTGAGACGGTGACCGTGACCGGAAATATCTGTGAAAGCGGCGATCAGATCGCCGCTGACCGACCGCTGCCGGAACTGCGGTGTGATGATCTGGTGGTTGTGCTGGATGCCGGCGCTTACGGGTATTCGATGAGTTCGAACTATAACCAGCGGCTGCGGCCGGCAGAGGTTCTGCTGCCCGAGTCGGGCCGGCCGCGTCTGATCCGGCGCCGTGACACCTATGACGATCTGCTGCGCGGCATGCTGTTTCCGGTTGAATCTGATCCGGCCGATTGATATGATGGAAACAATCTGGACGGCGGAGGATGAATCGGTGAATAAACGCGAGAACTATATCAGCTGGGATGAGTATTTCATGGGGATCGCCCTGTTGTCAGCCCAGCGCAGCAAAGATCCCAGCACCCAGGTCGGTGCCTGTATTGTCAGCCCGCAGCACAAGATCATTTCAGTCGGCTATAATGGCATGCCGATCGGCTGCAGTGATGATGAGTTTCCCTGGGCGAGGGAAGGCGAGATGCTGGAAACCAAGTACCCGTATGTCTGCCATGCCGAGCTGAACGCGATCCTCAACAATGTCGGCTTCAATCTCGAGGGCTGCAGCATCTATGTTCCCCTGTTTCCCTGTAATGAATGCGCCAAAGCAATCATCCAGTCCGGCCTGCGTGAGATTATCTATATTTCGGATAAGTATGCCGGGACAGACGGTGTACGCGCTTCCAAGAAAATGCTCGACCATGCCGGGGTGAACTATCGCCGGCTGCAGACCCATCTGGAAACCCTGTCGCTGTCGTTCCGGGAGCAGGATATCTGAAATCGCCGGTCCCGCCGGGCAGGACAGCCGCGGCCGGACCTCATGTGAGGGCATACCATGAAATCATTGATTGAACAGATGACGGAAAACAAGATTATCGCGATTGTGCGCGGACTGGCGCCGGAGCAGGTTGTCCCGGCCGTTGAAGCACTGTACCGGGGCGGCATCCGGCTGGTGGAGGTGACCTTCAATCAGTCGGATCCTGACGGTGACCGCCAGCTGGCCGATTCAATCAGCCGTCTGGCCGGCCATTTCGCTGACCGGATGCGGATCGGCGCGGGGACGGTTCTGAGCGGGACACAGGTACAGATCGCCGCCGATGCCGGCGCCCGGTTCATCATCTCCCCGAATGTCAATGAAGCGGTGATCCGCGAAACCCTGAGACAGTCGCTGATCTCGATTCCCGGCGCGCTGACCCCGAGTGAGATCATGCGGGCCCATGAGCTGGGCGCGCATTTTGTCAAGCTGTTTCCGGCCGGCTCCATGGGGATTGACTACTTCAAGGCAATCCGGGCGCCGATCTCCCATGTCAGGATGATGGCGGTCGGCGGTATCGATACGGACAATATGGCGGACTGGCTCAAAGCCGGCGCCGCCGGATTCGGAATTGGAGGCAACCTGGTCTCGAAGACACTGATCGATCAGGAACGGTATGATGAGCTGGCCGAACTGGCTGCACGCTTTACCGCCGCGGTCAGCTGAGAACGGCCTGGCCTGACCGGTTCCGGGCTGTGCGCGGGGATCACCGGCCGCCGGAGCCATCCACAGAGTCGAGCGATCAAACGGGAGTTGTCATGCAGACGGCTCTCTTTTTTTGCCTTTCTGCGAAAGTTGAAACATATGTTCTCTTACCGCTTGACAGCCGGATAAATGGTGTTATAATGAAAACCGAACAAATGTTTTATCACAGGAAAGGTCGTGTCCGCATGTCACTTGTCAATCTGTTGTTATGGCTGATGCTCGCGTTGATTCCTCTGGTCTGTGTCCTGATACTGGCGGAACAGAATGAGATGAGAAAAGCGGCGGTGCGTTCATCTGCCCGGACGCGGCAGTCAACAGTCCGCTATCCGGACGCTGTGACACCGGCATCGCGTCCGCACCAGGCTGAGGCCGGGACGGATGCTTCTGCGGCCGGATCCTTTCGCTTTTTTGACATTGCAGCCTCTGGATCGGATCGGCCGGCCGACCTGAACTTTGACTGGATGCAGGTCAGCCGTACACGTACAAAGCCTGCGGA
>RZZF01000166.1 GCA_009929975.1 Clostridia bacterium | reverse complement strand
ATCCTTGAGAATGTCAAAATGAACGGCGTCCTCTATGGTGTGCCGCTGAGCCACAACGCACAGGGCTTTGCCTATCATATGCCCCGCGTTGAGGAATATGGTCTGACAGAACCGGCTCTCGGCTGGACCTGGGACGACTATTTTGACTTTGCCCGCGAAGCCCGCGAAAAAATGCCTGAAGACCAGTGGGGCATCACGGACAGCGCCGTTTGGGACAGCTACCAGTACTATCAGACCGCGAATGATGCCGGCCCGATCTTCTCTGAGAACGGCACCGTCTACAATCTCGACAAAGATCTCTGGATGGAGTGGATGCAGATCCATCAGGAATTCCGTGAGAATAACATCGTTCCGCCGGCCGACATCGGTCACATTGAGAACGATCCGATCGCTGACCCGATGGCCTCTGGTGACGTTGTTGTCATCGGCAAATCCGTTGGTTCCGTCAGCGCGCTTGAGCAAATGATGCCGGGCGAAGTTGCTGTGGTCAACATTCCTGTCGGTTCTTCCGGCAAGGGCGGTTGGGCCCAGTCCACAATTTTCCTGAGTGTCGCGGAGAATTCCGAGCACAAACAGGAAGGTATGGATTTCATTCAGTGGTTTGTCTCTGACCTCGAAGCCGGCGAAATTCTTGGCACCACCCGTGGTATGCCGATCAACGACGCTGTATATGAGATCATTGAGCCGACCCTGGAAAGAAAAGACACCATCGGCAGAGATCTGCTCGAAGCCGCACTGCCTTACGCACTGCCTTTCTACCCGCTGGCCGCTGGCTGGACGGAGTGGCAGGCTCTGTATGAGAGCGAAGTTCAGGCTGTCCAGTTCGGTCGTCAGACCCTCGAGGGCGCCTATGACAATCTGCAGGCACTCGCTGACCAGATCGTTGCCAGCAAGACCGCTGAGTAATCACCCGGCTGTCCTCTGAAAGAACAGAAAGCTGCCCCCGGCACCCGCCGCGGGGCAGCTTTTTTGGTGCCGGAACGCGCGGCTGATTCCAGGACGCGGACAAAAATAAAAATCAGTAACCAGTGTTATCGAATCAAAGGATCACCGCTGTTATAGTATCGACAGGTGGTGAATTATATGAATAATACAAAAATATCAATTATATTCTACAGTGCGACAGGCGTTAATTATCAGATGGCGTCCTGGGCAGCACAAGCCGCGGAAGCAGCTGGCGCGGAGGTTCGTCTGCGCCGGGTCCATGAACTGGCGCCGGATAAGGCGATTGATTCCAATCCAGCCTGGCGGGCCACGGCTGACGCGATCAAGTCGATTCCTGAAGCGAGTGCCGACGATCTGGACTGGGCCGACGCGATTCTGTTCAGCGTTCCGACCCGTTTCGGCAACATGGCGGCCCAGATGAAGCAGTTTATTGATCTGCAGGGCCCGTTGTGGGCACAGGGCAAACTGGTGAACAAAGTGGTCAGCGGCATGACATCAGCACAAAACCCGCATGGCGGACAGGAAATGACGCTTCAGTCCCTGTATACGCCGATGATGCATTGGGGTGCGGTGATTGTTCCACCCGGCTACACCGATGATTCGCTCTACCCGGCCGGCGGCAATCCGTACGGCACATCCGCGACACAGCAGGACGATGGCGGGGTGCTGCCAGAGGTTCGACCGGCGGTTGAACATCAAACTCGCCGTCTGCTTGAGATCGCAGACTGGCTGAAAAGCGGTCGTCAGAACGCTTGATATTGACCAATCATCAGAATTAAACCCAACCGGACCGCATCAAGCGGCCCGGTTTTTGTTTATCGGTTGCCGGCCGGAGCGCGAAAAGACTAGAATAAGATCAACAGCGTAAGGAGGTCTTCCCATGAAACACGCGTCTGAACCGCAGGCACAGGAACCGGATGCCCGGCTGATTGCCGGACTGACAGGCTATATCCGGGGACTGCTGTCCGATGATCACCGGCCGGAGTTGTACCGGCAGTATGAAGAAGCGCTGGGTCAGGTTGACCCGCAGGTTGTCTTCACTGTGTTTCGCCAGTTGCAGGCCGACGGTGTCGCGACGGAGCGGCTGCTCGATGTTTTGCCCAAAGTGATGAATGTTGTGCACGCGGCTCTGGAGGGCAGCCGGATTCCCGCGATTCCGGAGCACAGCTTCATCGCCTATCTTGATCAGGAAAACCAGGCACTGCTTGAGCGGCTGGATCAGCTGCGCGGTCTGATCCGTGAAGCGGCGGCAGACCCTGAAAACCAGACGATCTTCGCACAAATGGCAGCATCCGTCGATGATATGGCTCCTTACCTGGCTCACTTCAACAAAAAAGAAAATATCCTTTTTCCCTATCTGGAACAGCATCATGAACGGTATGAAGGGGTATCCATCATGTGGGCCCTGCATGACCAGGCCCGTGATCTGCTGCGGCAGACGGCTCCCCGGCTGCGCGACCCCGCGGTCGGCCGAGCGGACCAATTCCGCCGGATCGGCGAACTGTTTTTTGTCCTGCATGGGCTGGTTCAGAAGGAACGGCTGATTCTGTTCCCCTCCGCGCTGACCCGCCTGACACCGGACCAGCACCGCCAGATGCTGCAGCAGAGTACAGAGTATGAGTGGGCCTTTATCAATGAACCTTCATTCGATCCGGCTCATCCGGATGAAGCCCCGCCGACCGGCCGTTATCCGGACGGGGCAGAGGATTGGGTTTTTCAGACTGAAACGGGCCACTTGAGCTTCAGCCAGCTGGAACAACTGTTTGACACGATTCCGGTTGATATGACATTGATTGACGCCGACAACCGCGTCTGCTTCTTCAATCGGGCCCGTGACCGGGTCTTCCCCCGTTCACCGGCGATCATCGGCCGCCGGGTTGAGTTCTGCCATCCCCCGCAGAGCGTCGACAAAGTGATGGCGATCGTTGAGGCGTTCCGATCCGGGCAGGAAAACAAAGCCAGTTTCTGGCTGCGATTGAGCGGCCGCTTCATCCTGATTCAGTATTTTGCCCTGCGCGGGCGGGACGGCATATATCAGGGAACGTTGGAAGTCAGCCAGGATATCACGGAGATCCGGCAGCTGGACGGTGAGCAGCGCCTGCTCGACTGGCGGCAAGACTGAGCCGTTGATGGCATGACGGCGAGGACTCCGGCGCGCCGGGTTTTCGTTCATCTAGGGCAGATTCTGTTGATATCCATGGCATTTCTCAGGTAATTTGCTGAAATGTCATAAAAAATTCATTTTAACTTCAAACAAAAGTCGAAATCAGTTATAATGCTACCGTGTGATTCCAGTCACAGAAAATTATTGAGGGGGATATCTATGGACAAGTTTTTTGGTCTGAAAGCAGCAAAAACGAATGTCAGAACAGAGATTATCGCAGGTGTGACGACCTTCTTTACGATGGCGTACATCATCTTCGTTAATCCCGATCTGCTCAGCGCGACCGCCGGTGAAGAATACTGGGGTCCGATTTTTATCGCGACCTGTCTGGCCGCCGCGGTCGGCACCCTGATGATGGGCCTGTACGCCAGGATTCCGTTCGCCCAGGCACCCGGCATGGGCCTGAACGCGTTTTTTGCCTTTTCGGTGGCAACCGTATATGGCTACAACGGCGCGCTGGCGGCCGTCTTCATTTCCGGTGTGATCTTCATCCTGATCACCGTGATCGGATTGCGTGAAGCGATCGTCCGGGCCATTCCACAGAACCTGAAAGTCGCCATCTCCGCCGGTATCGGCCTGTTTATCGCGTTCGTCGGTCTGCAGAACGCCGGCCTGATCGTCAATGACGACGCCACGCTGGTTAAGTTCGCCAGCTTCTCACTCAATCAGGAAGCGTTCCCGATGGGCGCGCTGCTGTCCCTGATCGGTCTGATCATCATCGCGATTCTCTATTACTTCAAAGTCAGAGGTGCGATCCTGATCGGCATCATCGCGACCACCCTGATCGGTATTCCGCTGAAAGTGACCCAGCTGCCGGAAGCGATTACCACATCACATATCGCCGACAACTTCCGTGACTGGACCAATCTCAGTCTGCTCAAATTGGACTTCGGTGCCCTGATGGGCGACGCGACCGGTATCTTCACCGGCGTGCTGGCCATTCTCACCGTTGTCATTTCCTTTACCCTGGTTGACATGTTTGACACGATCGGCACCCTGGTCGGTACCGCCAAACAGGCCAACATGCTGGATGAAAAAGGTGAACTGCCGCGCATGAAGCAGGCCCTGATGTGTGACGCTGTCGCGACCACCGCCGGCGCTCTGGCCGGAACGTCAACCGTCACCACGTACATCGAATCCGGCTCAGGTATTTCCGAAGGCGGCCGTACCGGCCTGACCTCGGTTGTGACCGGTATTCTCTTCATCCTGGCTGTCTTCCTGGCGCCTCTGGCCGGCATCGTTCCAGGTGCTGCCACGGCTCCGGCCCTGATCATCGTCGGCGTTCTGATGATGGGCAGTGTCAAGGACATTGATTTCTCAGATTTTTCTGAAGCGGTTCCGGCGTTTCTGACCATGGTCATGATGCCGCTGACCTATTCCATCGCGACCGGTATCGGTCTTGGCCTGATCTCCTATACGCTGAGGATGTCTGAAGCAGAAAACAGGAAGAAAGACATCTATGAGATTTCTGACGAGATTCGTCAGATGCTGGCTCAGATGCCGGAACTTTATCGTTTTGAGGTTTCACCGGGTGGCGGCGCCATGAGTATGGT
>RZZF01000165.1 GCA_009929975.1 Clostridia bacterium | reverse complement strand
AAATGGCACACTGCAGATTGTGGCTGATCGCGTCGGCGAAGATACAACATTCGGCAGGATTATCGAGCTGGTTGAAGAAGCTCAGGACTCAAAGTCCGAGGCTGAACGTTTCATTGACCGGTTTTCAAAATATTACACACCGGCTGTCCTGGTGCTCGCATTCATTGTCTGGTTGTTCTCGCGTGATATCGAACTCGCGATCACCATTCTTGTCCTGGGCTGCCCCGGCGCTCTTGTCATCGGGGTTCCAGTTTCAAATGTCGCCGGTATCGGCAACGGAGCACGACACGGTGTCCTGCTCAAGGGCAGTGAGGTCATCGGTGATTTCAGCCGGGTTGATACCATTGTTTTTGATAAAACAGGGACCTTGACAATCGGTCATCCGCGCGTTACCGATGAAATCATTTACGCGGACGACACAGAAACGGTCTTATCGTATCTCGCCAGTGTGGAGCGTGAGTCAGACCATCCGCTGGCCAAGGCGATTGTTGATCATATTGGTGAGACCAACATCGTTCCGGTTGAGAAGACCAATGTTGTGAGGGGTGGCGGAATCGTTGCCCGGGTCAATGGATATAGGGTTGCGGTTGGCAATGTCGCGCTGATGGAACGAGAGCAGGTTCATTTTTCAAAGAAAGCGCTGGCCGATATTTCCCGCTATGAAGCGAAAGGCAATTCACTTGTCCTTGTCTCAATTGACGATGAGTTGAAAGCGCTGATCGGGATCCGTGACCAGATCCGGCCAGGCGTGAAAGCGGATCTGCGGCGATTGAAGCAACTGGGCGTTAAGAACCTTGTTGTCCTCTCGGGTGATCATCAGGGAACGGTTGATCTCGTTGCGGCTGAGCTGGGGCTGACAGAAGCCCATGGACATATGCTGCCGGAAGATAAATCCGCCTATATTGAAAAGCTGAAGGAGCAGGGCCAGATCGTCGCGTTTGTGGGCGACGGAGTCAATGACAGCCCGTCGCTGGCTCTGGCCCAGATCGGTATCGCGATGGGCAGCGGCACAGATGTCGCGATTGAAACATCCGATGTCGTTCTGATGAATTCAGATTTCAGCCGCTTGCCGCATGCGCTCGGATTAGCCAAGGCAACAGCCGGTAATATGCGCCAGAATATTCTCATCGCGGTTGGCGTCGTGATCATTCTGCTGTTCAGTGTATTCTTCAGTGAATGGATGAACATGTCAATCGGCATGCTGGTCCACGAGGCCAGTATCCTGGTTGTTATACTAAATGGTATGCGGCTGCTCAGATATAAACTTAGCAAAAAAGAAAGAGGGATTCATCATGTATAAAGCAACAATTCAAATGGAAACACTGATCTGTCCGTCATGTGTGCAGAAAATTGAGAAGGCAACGAAATCTCTGGACGGAGTCGATAAAGAGAGCGTGAAAGTCCTGTTTAACTCAAGCAAAGTCAAGTTCGACTTCGATGCCGATATACTGTCTCTGGAAGACGTGGAGAAGGCGATCACGGCACTGGGCTTTGAGATCATAAAATCTCAGGCGAAGGCAAAATAAACCGTACAACATAATCCCCGGGCTCGCTGATGGCTGAGTCCGGGGATTTACTTATGGTGTGCCTGTTCTTATTGCCCCGACGCCGGGTCGCGCAGTGCGTCCGCCAGTGATGCTGGCAGTTCCAGCGTGTCGATGAACCGGTCCATCAGATCGGCCAGGCCGGGTACGACACGCCACGTGCCTTGATCATTCTGTATCAATTGATACTGGGGCGGCTGCAAGACCAGTGTCTCTGACTGCTGATGGACCGTCGCAACGACCGCGGTATGGGCGGAAGCGGTCAACAGGCCACAGACCGGTGGCGTTCCCTGGCGGACCGACTCGAGCAGGGCATCCACTTTATCGGCGACCTGATCGGAACCGATGATCGGACCATAGTCAATCTCCTCAACAATTTCCGAGTCAGTCGACGGGTCCGAGACGGTCCGATAGCCCCGGAGCCTGTAATCCTCTACGGTCAGACGCCCCTTGCTGTAACGGTAGTCCAGACTCGGATCCAGGGTTCGGTCCGGACTGTGGGACACGGCCAGAGCCAGTGTGACAGGCCCGGCCTGGCTGCTTTTTTCCATACGGAGCAGGGCCGTGTCAAAGGTCTCAATATCAAAAGCGCGCAGCAGGCGTGATTCAATTTTCTCAGGAATGGCAGCTTCATTCAGTGTTGAGCCGAGAAAGAAGAGCATGTTGTGCAGGTAATGCGCGGTCGCGTTGTTGAGGACGCTGTCAAACACCGGACGTCCGTCTGAACTGTACAGATGACCCGCCCAGTGGTTGCGGTCATAATAGGCCTGGCTGCGCGGCCAGTAGACACGGGTGCGCAGCACTTGCGCGTCGCCATAGCGGCCGGCCAGGACATCCGCTTTCGCCCGCAGGATAGCCGGACTGTAGGACCACTGATAGCCAATACCGACCTGCTTGCCCGACTGCTGCTGTCGGCCAATCAGCTGCAAAGCTTCATTGAGTGTCGCGCACATCGGTTTTTCGCACAGGACATGGGCTCCGTGGTCCAGGGCGGCGTTGATCTGTTCCATATGGTATTGGATGGGGCTGCAAATCAACACCAGATCAGCCGGATACTGGTCCAGGCAGGTGGACAGATCGGCGAAGCACGGCCGGTCGGCCACCAGATGATCAACCGGACTGCGGTCAGCCGCAGGGTCCACCACAGCCACAAGACGCAGCGGATCACCTTTCTGTTCGCGGCTGATCAGCGATCGTACATAATTTTCGCCATAGCCGCCAATGCCGGCCAGCACAATACGGATCACCTGACTCATGATAATTCTCCTTCAAAGCGGCGCAGAAAATGCCTGTTTTTCCGACTGTTCTCAAGCAGTGGCGGACCGTGGGTTTCAATACTCATCGGTATCTGCCGGTGGCTGCTCAGCATCGCCGGCAGTAATTCGTCCCAGCCCACCTGGCCCTCTCCCAGCCGGCACCAGCGATGGTCGCTGCCCTGCACCTGCACGTCTTTCAGATGGATATTCTCGATCCACGGCAGCAACCGCCGGAAAGTCTCAGGATCAGCGGTGCCTCCGGCGTCGACAAAGTTGGCCGCGTCAAAATTGAGACGCAGGCCTGTCGGGGACAGGTCGCGCAGCAGTCTCAGGATGGCCTCCTCCGTATCCACCCACCAGCCGCGTTCATTCTCAATACAGAGTATCAGGCCACGCCGTCCGGCCTCCAGACTCATGGCTCCCAAATGATCGAGGACCTCGCTGTACGAAGCGGCATCGTCATCCGGTGAGCGTTTGACGGCGAACGTGATGACGCGCCGGACGCCCAGTTGTTCAGCCAGATCGAGCGTACGGCTGAAGCGCAGGGCCTGTTTCGCGGCATCAGCATCCCGCAGGCCGCACTTCCACGTCCCCGGTGACAGCGCGCTGATCGAAAGGCCGAGCTGAGTCGTTCTGGCCAGAATCGCTTCGGCTTCCGTTGGCTCCAGGTCTGGGATGCGCCGGCCCTGGCCGCAGCCCCTGATCTCGACCGCGTGCAGACCCCAGTCAGCCACGGCTGTCAGGGCGTCCAGCGGATCAGCGCATACTTCATCTGTGATGATTCCCCAATATGGTTTCATACGATCCCCTTGTGTTTGTTCCGAGCACGGCCTGACGATCAGCCGAGCAGCCGTTCCGCCTCAGCCATATTCTGAATGATCTCAACACCGAAAGGACAGCGCACCTCACACTGGCCGCAGGCGATGCAGTCTTTGCCGGTGGCGCTTAAGGCCTGATAATGCGAGCGCACAGAGGGCGGCACATGGTCCGGATCGAGTCTGGCGATATCAAGATATTTAGTGACGGTGGCGATGTCGATTCCGACGGGACAGGGCTGGCAGTGGCTGCAGTAAACACAGTGGCCGCGGAAATCATTACGCAGCGAACCGAGGACTTCGGCATAGTCGAGTTCATCATCGCTCATCTCGAGATAGCGCATGGCGTCCAGGACCTCGGCCCGGCTCTTGCAGCCTAGCATCACGCTAGCAACCGCGGGGCGCGTCAGCGCATAGTGCATGCACTGCTGAACCGTCAGGGGCTGGGCAAACGGGGTATGCTCCGGAGAGATCAGTTTGCCGGCGCCCAGGGTCTTCATGACGGTGATGCCAATCTGCTTTTGCTCGCACAGTTGGTACAGTTCGGTTCGCTTGGGATCAATACCCCGGAACAGGTCGGCACCGAAGCCCTTGTCCGAATGGTCAAAGACATATTCGCCGGCCGGCAGCATATCGAAGGCTGGATTGATGCTGAACAGCATCATCTCCGGCAGCCAGGTCTTGATCGCCCTGATCGCGGTCTGCGGATTATGCGAGCTGAAGCCGATATGGCCGATATCACCATTTTGTTTGAGCTTTTGCACATAATCGGCGAACCCGGTTTCAAAAACACCCTTGTAATCATCTTCAGAATCGATGAAAAACATCATGCCGAAATCAATCCGGCCGAAGATACGGAGCAGATCCTCAAAATAGCGTTTGACCACCGGCAGGTCGCGGGAGATGTCGTACTGCTGGTTGATGTCCGTCGATCCGATATGTCCCTGAATCAAGGCATCTTTGCGGCGGCTGCCCAGGGCTTTGGCGATATTTTCCCGGACCTCTTTTCCCGGCATGAAGACATCCAGCAGGTTGATCCCGCATTCCAGCGCGGCATGGATG
>RZZF01000164.1 GCA_009929975.1 Clostridia bacterium | reverse complement strand
GCTGGGAGCTGCCCGGTGCCTCGACAAAAAGACGGCGCAGCAGGGGGTGCCCCGGCTGGGACAATTCAATCAGCCGCAGAGGGGATACCGTATTGAACAGCATTTCAAACACCGGCATGATGCCGATCGCCGCGATGACCGACAAGCCGCCGCTGGCGGCCGAGTAGAGGCTGTTGATGGAAATTTCAGTCCAGCCTTCCTTCTGCATCAGGCCATAGGCAGCCACCACGAGAAAGTTGATGCCGGACGTCGCCAGAATGATGAACGCGTAGTTATTCTTGCGGATGATGCCCTTGGTAAACAGGGCAGCGACCAGACCGCCGCTGAACGCGATCAGGAGGAACAACGGATCAAACCCGGTCATCGGCCAGATCGCCGCGGTCAGGAGAAATGTCATAACCAGCGCGGAGCGGAAACTGAAATAGACGGCAATCAGCACCGCGGCAAAGTAGACCGGCGGGGCCAGCGGCATATCCCGGCCGATATAAGCGGAGACGAAAAACGGGATCAGCAGAGCCAGAATCAGCGCGGCGAGATCGCTTGACGACGCAAACAGCTCATGATCATAGTGATGGAGATAAGCCCAGGCGATCGCGAGGAGCATTGCCAGCATCAGGATAATCCCGAACAGATGGAGATAATCAAATGAGCCGTCATCAATCAGGGAAAGCTCACGCAGCAAGACCCATCGCTCATCGGTGATCACTTCTCCCAGCGCGACAATCCGCGTCCCTTTCTCGATCATGACCGGGTTATTCTGGACGGAGTCATACGCGGCCTTGCGGGCGTTTTCCGTGGCGACCTGGTCGAAGACGACATTGGGCCGCAGCAGAAGCCGCAGTGACGCGTCGATCAGTTCCACATCCTCCTGATTAAACGTGATGGACGCGCTGAGCGATTCGATTTTCTCAGATAAGGCGGTACGCAGGCGCGACTGGTCGACCGATTCGGCCATGATCAGATTGGTCACGGACCGGATATGGCCGCTGATGCTTTCAAAGCGGTCATCACTGATCAGCGCATAACGCATGGCTTCATCCTGTCCGATGACCAGATCGAGTTCCCGGTTGAGATCCAGCGCGATCTGGTCCGCCAGCAGTGCCGGGTTGACAACCGGATCTTCTTCGGGCTGTTCCGGCTCATCGGTTGGCTCAACCGTACCGGGTTCGGTTTCATCAGCCGGGTCCGGTTCGGTCGGAACCGGTGTCATGGTCGGTGTCGGCAGCGGCGGATCCTGGCGGTTGGCGGCGATCGCCGCTAAAAATGATTCAGTCCGGTCATGGACTTCCTCGACAATCTGTTCGGAACGCAGCATGACATCGGTGACGCCGGCAGCAGCTTGGGCCGCTCTCAGATCGGTCGCTGACCGGTCTCTGATACTGCGCGGCGCCGTCAGATCAACCGTACTGACATCACCCGGCTGCAGCACGTAGCGCTGGGGTATCGACGCGTAATAGACCGTCAGGATAATGACAGGAATCAATACGAAAAGCAGGATCCCTGTGCGGATTCGCTTCGCCTTGCCTGTCAGTTTCATCTTAAGACCCTCCCTTGATCCCGGCTTTTTCATAGGCCTGGACAATTCTCTGGACCAGCGGATTCCGGACGACATCACGCTGGGTCAGTTCGATAAAGGACAACCCCTCAACTCCCTGAAGAATCCTGCGGGCTTCCTTGAGGCCGGATCGCTTATCGTTCGGCAGATCAACCTGGGTAATATCACCGGTGACCACCGCACGGGAATTGAAGCCGATCCGGGTCAGGAACATTTTCATCTGCTCTGGTGTCGTGTTCTGGGCTTCATCCAGAATGATGAACGCTTCATCGAGTGTCCGTCCACGCATATAGGCCAGCGGAGAGACTTCGATCAGTCCCTTTTCCAGGTTGGTCATGTAGGTTTCAGCACCCATCAGATCATGCAGCGCGTCATAGATGGGGCGCATGTAGGGATCAACTTTCATCTGCAGATCACCGGGCAGAAAACCCAGCTTCTCACCTGCTTCTACCGCCGGACGGGTCAGGATGATCCGTGAAACCTCCCGGGCGCGAAACGCGTCAACCGCCAAAGCGACCGCAAGGTAAGTCTTGCCGGTTCCGGCCGGACCGATCGCGAAGGTGATCTCATGACGGCGCATCGCGTCGACATAACGGCGCTGTCCTAATGTCTTGCTGCGTATCGGTCTTCCTTTGGCGGTCACACAGATGCAGTCCGGCGTATACCCGGAGACCTGCTCCAGATGTCCATCCCGGGCCATATCAGTCAGATAGCTGACCAGCTGGACCGTGACAGGCTGGCCCTGGCGGCCGAGTTCCAGCAGCCGTTCACAGACGGCGGCCGCCCGTGTACAGTCCTCGTCGTCACCGCGCAGTACCAGGCCATCCGCGATCATCTCAATCTGGACATTCAGCTGCTGTTCAATGATCTGAAGATGGCCGTTACAGCTGCCAAAGACCTCCTGGGCAACCGACGCGTATTCCACTGTTATCTTTTTTTCCATTCGATCATAACTCCTGACGTACTATTCCTGATTATCCGGCATCAGCAGATCGATTTTGAACGCGATGCTGTCTTCACTGAGCGCGGGGATGGTCACATCCGGCATCGGTGATATCTGGATCTGATAGCCATCACCGGTAAACTGAGGATCATGGATCACTGATTTCCGGACGGCATCGAGATACTCGAGATTGAAGGCATCCTTAGTCGGATCCGTGATTGCCCTGATTTGAAATCCGGCCTGTCGGTTATATCCGTTTCCGTTGATCAGAATCACCGAGCCGCTCGCCCTGATTTCTGACGTCGCGACCAGCCGCTCACTGTTGATTGAGATTGCCTGAGCGCCGAGCGCTCTCAGTTCATTGACGAACTGGCGCAGGACACTGTCACGGATCATCGCGCCTTCCGCCACTGTCACCGTTATCTCGATTCCGGCATTGCGCACCTCGCGCAGACCGGCAAAGATCGCGGCCCGTTCTTTTTCCCGCAGAATCGAATCAATCTGAACACTGCCGGATGCCTGATCATCTTCCAACAGGCTGATATATTGGTACAGTTCAGCGTTACGATCCGATAACTCAGCGTTTTTGGCGGCATAATCGATCAGTTTGGCCTGCAGTTCCTCAAGATTGGCATCCGTGACCTGATCAGCATTGACATTTTTCATTTGCAGGGCGATCAGAATACCCAGCAGCACACAGATGACCGTCAACAGGGTCGTCCGCGCGATTTTCGCTTTCATCGGTTCACCACCTCCAGCAGATTGATATAGGGATCCGGCTTATTCGCTTCAGCGAAAGCGGGAATTGTCAATTGATCAAGCACTTCAACTTCAACGACCAGACTGATCGCGATCGTCTGGCGGATGGCCAGCTGTGGATCGGCCAGGACAAGCGCTGCCATTGGTTCGCCGTTTCCGATCGCCTCAATAATATAAGGCGGTGTCAGCCGCTGCCGGTTGCAGATAATCGTCGGACCGGCACAGTAGATCGATGTCGCTGTCACCACCCGCTGGCCATTGACGGCAAAAGCCGCCGCGCCCTGGCTGCGCAGCAGATCAAGCACATGATGGATATCACCGTCGTGAACGATCGAATCCGGTGAATCGAGAAACAAATCATAATCAGGTTTATCATTCAAGATGACACGGACACCCGGTCCTGTCACCGCGGTAAAGCCGGCCAGCGCTCTGACCCGGCTGAGTTCATCAAGCAGTTCCGACTGCCCTTCCCGCTCAAGCAGGCGGGCAATGGCGTCTTCCTTGCGGTTGCTGAGAACCTGCTGCTCTTCCAGGAGACGTTCGTACTGGGTTTCATAGCGGTCCAGCTGTTCCTGCCGCTGACGGTAGCGCGACATCAGATCACTGTTTTCCGTCTGCGCGTGGATCGACTTGACATGGTTGGCGACAATCACACCAAAAACAAGCATCAGGATTGTCAGCAGCAGAACCTGACGGCGCTGTCGGGTCACCTGGGTCCGTTTTGCCAGATGATGAATGATTTTCGATTTGTTTCGACTCAATATCCTGACCTCATTTTTTCCAGAAGTTCATCAAAGTAATCGGGTCTCGGTGCTGTAAACGTCATCGGACGATCCAGTACCGGATGCTGAAAAGACAACTGGCCGGCATGCAGTGCCTGGCCTTTCAATCCCCAGTTTTTCCGACCCGGCGCATAGACAGGGTCACCGACCAGCGGATGTCCTACATAGCGAAAGTGTACTCTGATCTGATGGGTTCTGCCAGTCTGCAGCTTCGCTTCAACAAAGGTGGCCTTCTCGAATCGTTCCAGAACCCGGAAATGTGTGACGGCCGGCTTGCCGGATCCAACAACCGCCATGCGCTGGCGATGCCGGGGATCCCGACCGACCGGCGCTTCAATGGTTCCCTCCTCGCTGTCCACAAAGCCGTGGACAACCGCCTGGTAGATTCTTTCGACGCTGTGGCTGCGGATTTGTTCCGCCATATGGCGATGAACCTGATTATCCTTGACTGCCAGAAGCAGACCGCTTGTATCTTTATCGATCCTGTGGATGATTCCGGGCCGGATCACTCCATTCAGATCTGACAGCTGGCCGGCACAATGATGAAGCAGCGCATGGACCAGCGTACCTTCATGATGGCCGGCGGCCGGATGAACGACCATACCCTGCGGCTTATTCACGACAACCAGCCACTCATCTTCATAGATGATATC
>RZZF01000006.1 GCA_009929975.1 Clostridia bacterium | reverse complement strand
TAAAGACAATCAACGCGTAGGCATTGCCAAATAGATTTTCCAGAATGGTGATGATCTGTTCACTCACGGACAGACTCCTTTTCTTCTTGCGGCGAAATGATGAGATCAAGTATAACGAGTTCCGGCAGTGAAAACAACCGCAATGGAATCGCGACACAGCCAAGTCCGCGGCTGATATACAACGGTTGACCGCCAATTCTGTGCAGACCGCGGGTGATCCCGCGGCGTGGCAGCTGTTCCTGCCGCAGCAGCAGATACTCAAGCCGGAACGGTGCCCATATCTGGCCGCCGTGCAGATGGCCGCAGAGCCAGATGGCCGCTCTGCTTTGCGGATAACGAAGCAGTGTGTCGGGATTATGGGCCAGTACGATCCGGTGCTGGTCGGAAAAGTCAGGGATGATCTTCGGCTGTGACAGCGCAAGGGGCAGATCGGGCTGGCCCTGACGCAAATCCTGCAGGCCGATGATCTGCCATGGCTGCTGCCGTACTGTGATAAAATCGTTCATATTGTCGAGAACCCTGATTCCGTGATGGCGCAGCAGTTCAAGCGCTTCAGGGACATCATGGTTGCCGCCGACGGCATAGAAGGGGATATGCTTCAGCGCCGGATGCCGGTGCAGATGCGTGATGATCGCGACGCCGCGGGCCGTAGCGGATGAAGGGCCGGAAAGATCACCGGTGAATACAATCACGTCGGGCTGAGACCGGCGGATTTCATCGATCAGATGCTCTGTCCGGATGAAGAAATGCTCGGCATGAAGGTCACTGAGATGAGCGATCCGTAAATCAGGATCGCTCATCTCAGCCTGAATTTCCTTGCCTGATGAAGGGAGGATCGTGACACGCTTCCGGGTAACCGACAGCGTGCGCCGCTCCCAGAGCGCACGCAGAAGCGCCGCCGTTATGATCGTGCCGGCCAGGGGAAGCCAGATCACTATAGAACCGCCTGACCGCCGATCCATACCTGGCGGATCGATGATCCGTCCGCCAGAATGAGATCAGCTCGCAGTCCTTTTCGGATTCGCCCGCGCTCATCGGCTTCTCCAAGTAATTCGGCGGGTGTGGCGCTCGCCATGCGGGCCGCGTCTTGCAAAGGGATTCCCGCGGCATGCGCGCGATGGAGACATTGCCACAAGGTCACCGTACTGCCGGCGATATGCCCGTCAGCCAGCCGGGCTTCACCCTGTCTGACATAAACGGTCTGGCCTCCGAGATCATACGTACCATCTGCCAGCCCTGTCGCGCGCATGGCATCTGAGATCAGCGCCAGCCGCTGGCTGCCAAACAGTTTCCAGGCAACCCGGACCATGGCAGGATTGACATGGAAACCGTCGCTGATCAGTTCGGCAGCAGCACCTGAATCGATCGCTGCCGCGATGATACCGGGATCACGGTGCAGCAGCGGCGGCATGGCATTATAAAGATGGGTCAGAGACTGCGCTCCCTGCGCGAAAGCGGCCAGACCCGTCTGATAATCCGCTACGGTATGCCCGAGTGACACTTTGATGCCTGTCTCTTCTGTCAGCAGTCGGATAAACTCAAGTGCGCCGTCCATCTCCGGGGCGACGGTTATTCTCCTGATATGCTGGTACTGACGCAGTTCAGAGATATCCGGCCGGCGAAGATGACGCGGATCCATGGCACCGGCTTTTGCGGAGTTCAGAAACGGGCCTTCCATATGGTAGCCGAGGATTGCGGCGCCTGAGACCGATGGTGGCTGTCGAAAGACATGTTCCAGGCTTTGACGGTCACTGGACATACTGGTCGCCAGAAAGGCGGTTGTACCGTTGACGGCCAGGAACCGGCTGATTTTCTCCAGTCCCTCAGTGGTCGCGTCCATGGTGTCAGAACCAACAGCGCCATGCGTATGCAGATCGATCAGACCGGGATACAATCTGAGCGACTGACCCTCTATGATCTGTTCTGCTGCTTCAGCCGTGATCGCGGACGGGGCGTCAATCGCCGTAATCCGGTCACCCGTCAGCAGAATGTCTCCTTGTTTCCAGACGAAATCAGCATCGAGATATTCGATGTGGCGCAGCAATATTGAATTGTGAGCCGGTCCGGCCGGCCGCGCGGCCATCAGAGGATCTCCTTTCGAAGCTGCTCAGGTGTCAGCGGTGAGAGCAGGCCGGGGGCGATATCGAGCACCGTCAACGCGCCGCGGCGGCCTTGTGAAGCAAGGCGGTAGACCGCCCTGGCATAGGCGGCCAGTACACTGGCTGTAAATTCCGGATTGCTGTCCAGCTGCAGACTGAACTCAACGGTCTGGTTGTTTGATGCTGAGGTTCGGCCGCGTCGGATGACAGATCCGCCATGCGGCAGACGATCATGTTCACGCTGCATCATCTCCGCGCTGATGAATGTGACCGTTGTATCATAATCGGCGAAATAATTCGGCATGGTGACAATCGCCGCTTCGATCGCCTTCTGATCGGCGCCGTCAGCCGCGACAACATAACACTCACGGCGATGCTTCTGGCGCGTGTTCAGTTCAATATCGCGGCTGCGGGCCGCTGTTACGGCTTCCGCGATCGGTATGGTATACTGCCGGGCGTCGATCACGCCGGGAATCCGCCGTATCGCGTCTGAATGCCCCTGGCTGACGCCGGCGCCCCAAAAGGTATGATCCTGGCCGTCCGGCAGAATACTGCCGAAAACAGTCCGCATGATCGAAAACAGGCCCGGATCCCAGCCGCAGGAAATCAGCGCCAGGTGCTCATGCGCCACGGCTGATTGATTCATGGTGTTGAAATAGTCAGGTATATGGGCATGCGTATCAAAACTGTCCACCGTATGAAAATAACGGGCCAGCTGCGGCCCCTGTTCCGGCAGATCTGTGGCCGAGCCGCCGCAAAGGATCATCACATCAACTTTGTCCTGCCATTGCCCGGCTTCATATAGCGGCGCGACCGTGATGTTCTGCCTGAGACCCAGCTGATCAGGGGAGCGGCGGCTGAGAACCACGACAGGCTCCATGTCGGGCTGATGTTTAATGGCTTTGAGCAGGCCTCTGCCCAGATTGCCGAAACCGGCGATTCCAATTCTTATCATTATGTCCACCCCGTTTCTCCATGCAGATGATTCACTCTGCCGGGATATCAAAAACCCTGCAGCTCAAGAAAATTGCGGCAAAGATCAAGCCAGTTGTGAACGTCCTTGTTATCCTCCGCCAGACCGAGGCCATGCGGCCCGGATGAGAAGATATGGCAGGAGAACGGCACTTTTTTGCTGGCCAGTGCCTGAGCGAATACGATCGTGTTCTCGACAGGAACCACTTCATCATCGGCTGTATGCCAGATGAATGTCGGTGGTGTCTGCCGGTCGACCCGGTTTTCCAAAGACAGATCGCTGATCATGGCCTGGTTGGCGCTGTCTCCGAGTAATTTGGCGCGCGAGCCGATATGGGCATATTTCTCAAAACTGATGACCGGATAACAGAGTACCGCCGCGTCCGGCCGGTTCAGCTTCTGGTCCCACATCGTCGCGGCAGAAGCCGCGAGGTGTCCGCCCGCGGAAAATCCAAGGACACCGATGTGGTCAGATAAAGTTCCCAGTGATTCAGCGGACTGGCGGGCCAGGGCAATCGCCCGGCGGACATCCATCAGAGGTGCCGGGTGCAGGTCCGGATAAATCCGGTAATCGAGAACATAGGCGTTGATCTGCATCTGGTTCAGCCAGTGTGCGATTGGTTCGCCTTCGTGCCCGGCTTTCATCTCATAGCCGCCACCGGGACAGACAATGATTGTTCCGCGGTCCCGGCCATTTTCTGCCGGATAATATGTCATGGTCGGATCGCAGGACTGAAATGTTCCGTAAGGGCTTCCACTGCCGCCTACCTTTTCTTCTTCGGTCCACAAACGTACGATATTTGAAGCCATGCTCCACCTCCTGTTAACAGATTGATTTTACCACAAATGCAGCTGGCCGGCTGTTGCCACAAATCAAATTAATCGAGTAGAATAGGCATAGCATGTTTTTTTATCGGCATGACAGATGGAGGCGTAGAATGAAAAGTCAGACCCGTGCCTGGATGATGTTCATCGTATTGTTTGCGTTATGGGGTACTTTGCCGGCCAGTCCGTTTTCCTATTTCGCCAACATGATCAGGGATTGGGCCTTATTCCTGTTCAGACGCCCCTTTCTGCCATCATCGTGGCAGACCATTCTCATTTATCTGATGGTATTCCTGGTCTTCCTGACACTTCTGCTGCTCGGACGACGAGGCAGCCGCACGTATATCGCCGGCTTCTGCGCCCTGGCCGGGATGGTCCACCACCTGATTCTTTGTCTCAGGACAAAGCAGATCTATGATGTGTCTCCTGCGATCGCCGCGGGACTGGCCCTGGCGCTTTTGTTTCTGCTGATCAAGCCACAAGCTCCGGCGCTCTGGTTATCGGACGCGTTTATTGTTTCGCTGCCGATATTTCTGCTCCTTGATGGCTTTCTCTCGCCGCTGTTTCAACTGATCGACCTGTCACCAGGGACATTAGCACCGTTCATACCGGTACCGGCTGCCAGCCTGTTGTCCGGGCTGCATGGTGTCTGGGGCATTCCCCAGTCCATCTGGGCGATCATCCCGCTGACCTTGGCACTCGTTCCCATGATCTGGCTGACATCCGGACGGAAAAAAGGATAGAGCCATGAGAAAAGACGCGACACAAAATCAGATGCCCTTGTTCCCCGATCACCCGGAGCAGGCGGCACAAGCCGCGGACCGGCCGGAACAATCGCCGGCAGCGGATCCAAGAGCGGAGGCCGAGGCCGAAATAGCACGGCTGCGCGCGGAAATCCATGAGCACAACCGGCGTTATTACGATTTTGATGATCCGGAAATTTCAGATGAAGACTATGACGCACTGACCCGACGCCTGCGGCAGCTGGAGTCAGAATGGCCGGAGCTGCAGGCGGATGATTCGCCGACGCAGCAGGTTGGCGGACGTTCGCGCGATGATCTTCCCGCGGTGGCACATCGGGTTCCGATGCTTTCGCTGCAGGATGTCTTCTCAAAGTCGGATGTTGAGGCTTTTGTCGACCGGATGCTGGCGGAGCAGCCGAACGACCGCACGCTGGTAGTGGAGAAGAAGATCGACGGACTGTCGGTTGCGCTTCGTTATGTCAACGGACGGTTTGTGCAGGGACTGACCCGTGGAGACGGACAGACCGGTGAGGATGTGACAGACAATATCAGGATGCTGCGCGGTCTGCCGCTGGATCTGCCTGAACCGGTGGCGTATCTTGAGATCCGGGCTGAAGTATTCATGACCCGTGAGCAGTTTGAAGCGGTCAATGCCCGTCAGGAAGTGCTTGGCCGGAAAGTATTCGCTAATCCGCGCAACTGCGCGGCCGGTACACTGCGCCAACTCAATGCAGAGATCGTCCGGGAGCGTCAGCTGGATTATTTTGTCTTTAATGTTCAGATGATTGAGGGTCGATCTTTTGATACACATGCGGAAAGTCTCTGCTGGCTGGCAGGCCTCGGATTTTCAGTTATTCCGGACTATCAGATCTGCCGCGGGTTTCAGGCAGTCTGGACAGCGATCGAAACCATCGGTCAGCAAAGGCAGACTCTGCCATACGGCATCGACGGCGCGGTCGTCAAGCTGGATCATCTGGCCGATCGTGAGCGTCTCGGAGCGACCAGCAAAGTGCCCCGCTGGGCGGTTGCCTATAAATTCCCTCCGGAACAGAAGGAGACCACGCTGATCGATATCACCGTCCAGGTTGGCCGTACAGGTCGGATCACTCCGATGGCGATCCTCGAGCCGGTTCTGCTGGCCGGGACAACCGTCAGCCGGGCGACGCTGCATAATCAGATGTATATTGACCAGCTTGATGTCCGTCCAGGCGATATTGTGCGTGTCCAGAAAGCTGGCGACATTATTCCCGCCGTGCTGTCCGTCCGGCATGATCTGCGCAAGGGCAGCCCACAGCCATGGGTTCTGCCTGACCATTGTCCTGTTTGCGGCGCTCCTGCGGAACGTGAAGACAATATGGCCGATCTGCGCTGCACCGGCGTTGACTGTCCGGCTCAGCTGGCCCGCCACCTTGTCTACTTCGCTTCGAAAGGCGCGATGGATATAGATGGACTCGGCCCGGCCACGGTCGATGCCCTGCTTGAAGGCGGTTTCATTCGCAGCCTCGCTGATCTTTATCAGTTGCGCGAACAGCGGGATGAACTTCTGGCCGCTAATGTCATCGGCCGTGAGAAGACAGTTGATCGTCTGCTGGCGGCCATTGATCAATCCCGCCAACAGCCGCTGGACCGTCTGCTGACAGGGCTGGGTGTGCGTAATATCGGCCGGCAGGCAGCCCGGGTTCTGGCCGCGCATTACCAGACGATGGAACGGGTGATGCAGGCCGACCAGGCGGATCTGGAGAATCTGCCGGACTTCGGCAGCGTCAGCGCTAAGGCTGTGGCAGATTTTTTCAAGCAGCCGCAAACCATCGAACTGATTGATCATCTGCGCCGGGCCGGCGTGAGAATGTCAGCGGATTCAGCACCTGCCAGCCGGAAACTGCGGCAGAAGACCTTTGTGCTGACCGGCACACTTGACAGCATGACCCGCGATGAGGCGGCCGGGCGGATCGAAGCGCTGGGCGGTAAAGTCAGCGGCAGTGTTTCCCGCAAGACATCCTATGTCGTTGCCGGGCGTGATCCCGGCAGCAAGTTGGCCAAGGCTGAGCAGCTTGGCGTTGTGGTTCTTGATGAACAGGGTTTGCTGGATCTGCTTGAACAACCTGCGGCGACGGAAGGAAATGGAGAGACCGATGAGACATAATGAAGAAGAGCATCCGCAGGGCAGCTGTCAGCAGGATCAGAAAAAACTCAACCGCATCCGCTGCTGGCTGCTCGATATGGATGGGACCATCACCCTCGGTGAACAACTGCTGCCCGGGGCTGAATTGTTTTTCCAGGCACTGAACCAGGCTGACTATGTCTTTCTGACCAATAACTCATCCCGCCGGGCGATGGACTATGTCCAGCGCATGAACCGGCTTGGTATTCCGATCACCCGACGGCAGATGCTGACATCAACTGACGCGCTGATCCTTTATCTGCGTCAGCTGTCAGCCGGCAGCGAATTGCGTTTGTTTCCCGTAGGCACCCCTGAGTTTGAAGCCGAACTGGCGGAAGCGGGCTTTCAGCTGATTCATCAGCGCGATCAAGCCATCGACTTTGTCGTTATCGGATTTGATACGTCGCTGACATATGAAAAGCTGGATATCGCCTGTGACTATCTCCGCCGTGAGACCCGCTGGCTGGCTGCGAATCCTGACCTGGTCTGTCCGATGCCGGATGACCGCGTTCTGCCGGACTGCGGCTCGATCATCGCGTTTCTCACCGCGTGTACCGGCCGCCGGCCTGAGCGGGTGATCGGCAAGCCGGATACGGCAATGATTGACATGATTCTTGCTGACCGCGGCCTGGACAGAGATGTGGTTGCCATGGTCGGAGACCGTATCTACACAGATCTGGCGGTCGCGCAGCGCGCAGGCATTACAGGCGTTGCTGTCCTTTCCGGCGAATCTGACTGGTCAGATATCAAAAACAGTGGTATTATCCCCGAATATGTCTTTCCATCGATCCGGGAACTGGCGGATCGGCTCCGGCAGGCTGACTGACCGGAAGCAGCACCGGATACCCGGATCGGAGGTTCATGACATGCTTAAGCGCTTGAAATATGCCGTGACAGATCATCCGCTGCTGACCACACTGGTCGGCCTGCGAGGCAATCCCCGTGCCTGTGTCTATACGGAACCGCTCTGGGGAATTCCCTATAGCCTTTACGTTCCGTTTTTTACCCTCTATATGTACGCGCTGGGCGTCAACGATCAGCAGATCGGGTTTCTCATCAGCATCGGCATGGTCTTTCAAGTATTCGCTGCTTTGCTGGGCGGGGTTCTCACAGATAAACTCGGCCGCCGTCTGACGACGGTTATTTTTGATGTTCTTTCTTGGTCGGTACCGACACTGATCTGGGCGTTTTCACAAAACTTCTGGTGGTTTCTGGTTGCCGCGATATCCAACAGCCTCTGGCAGATCACCAATAATTCCTGGAATTGTCTTCTCGTGGAGGATTGTGAACCGGAAAAACTGGTCCATATTTATACCTGGGTTACGATTTCCGGCCTGCTCGCGGTCTTTTTCGCGCCGATCTCCGGTCTTCTCGTTGAGACGCTGACCGTTGTTCCGGCCGTCCGGATTCTTTTTGGCCTGACGTTTATCATGATGACGGCGAAATTCATCATACTGTATCGCTATTCCCGGGAAACAAAACGGGGGGAAATCCGTCGCGCCGAGACAAAAGGTGTCTCGATCTGGACCATGCTGGGCCAGTATAAATCAGTGTTTTCCCTGATGCTCCATACGAAAGAAACCCTTCAGGTCCTGGGCATCATGCTCGTTCTTAATATTACATCGATGATCTCCGGCAGTTTTTTCTCGCTGTATGTGACGCAGAATCTTCAGGTTCCGGATTCCTGGCTGGCCTATTTTCCGATGGCCAGGGCTGCTGTCATGCTGATCTTTATCTTTTCCATCCAGACCATGTTGAACCGCCTGTCTTTCCATATCCCGGTCATGACCGGTCTGGTCTTCTATCTGGCCAGTCAGATTTTGCTGATTTTCGCTCCGGCCGGCCAGCCGGTCTGGCTGATACTCTATGTTTTGTGTGAAGCTCTGGCCTTCGCGCTGGTTGTCCCGCAAAAAGATACGTTGCTGGTTTTGTTCGTCAATCCTGAGGAGCGGGCAAGAATCATCTCGTTGATTTATGTCGCCATGATCGGCTTATCAGCACCCTTCGGCACCATCGCGGGTCTGTTGTCTGCCTACAGCCGGCGGCTGCCGTTTGTTCTGAATATCATTTTCTATCTGCTTTGCATGCTGCTGGTCATGCGGATGCGTCATGATTCGAGAAAGCGCTCCAGCCAGGCAAGCCAGTGATCACGGGTCTTGATGCTGATGGCATGTTCCATGCGGCAGGCATCCTGGTCAGCGGTCGCTTCATCCAGTTCAAGCACATCGGTGAGAAAACGGCGCAGCATGACATGCCGCTGCAAGATTTCCTTCGCCCGTCTGTGTCCTACATCCGTCAGATTGATCTGACCGTAATACGCGTGGTCAACCAGCCCGGCTTCCTGCAGCAGCTGAACCGCTTTGTGGACACTGGCACGGCTGACCTTCAGATGATCAGCGATGTCGACTGACCGCACAGGCTCTTCATTGTGTGATAATTCCAGGATCGCTTCCAGATAATCTTCATTCGACTGTGTCAGATCAGGCATTGTCTTTCCTTTCCGGACTTCCGGGGTGGCGGGCACAGCCGTAGGCCTGACAGCCGCTGCAATTGCTGCAGCTGCTGAAAGGAAAGTCTGTTTCACTGGCTGTGCCGGAAGTTCCGTCGGAACAGCAGCCGCGGCTGCGTCTACCGGTGAACTGGCGAATGATAATCCAGGCGGCCGCTGCTAGAATCAGAGCGACAACCAGATAAGGAGAGAGTTGCAAAAGGAATGAACCGGCCACCGGCCATAACGATAGACTAAACATAAATGACTCCTATAATAAAGACTGAACCAGCCGTCCGCCCTGATAGACCAGCAATGAGAAAAGATAGGCGACTCCGATCTGATACACCAGCGTCAGACCGGTCCAGCGCCAGCTGGCCATTTCCCGTTTGATGGCGGCTACGGCCGCCAGACAGGGAGTGTACAACAAGGTGAAGGTCATGAAGGCATAAGCTGACAGCGGTGTGAAACTGGCGAGTAGTGTGTCTGGTGTATAGAGGATTTCCAGTGTTGCCACGACCGTTTCCTTGGCGATCAGTCCGGTCAGCAGGGCGACAGCGGCCTGCCAGGTTCCGTATCCCAGCGGCCTGAGCAGGACGGCGACCAGGCCGCCGAATTTCCCGAGTATGCTCAATGAACTGTCTTCAACCATCCGGAAAGAAAAGTCAAAAGATTGAAAGAACCAGACGACAATGGTCATGGCGAAGATCAGTGTGCCGGCGCGGACGATGAAATCACGGACTTTATCCCAGACATGAAGGAACAGTGATTTGCGGTCCGGCAGGCGGTAGGGCGGCAGCTCGATAATGAAGGGGGCATCCTGGCCGCGAAGGACGGTCCGGCTGAGAATGAACGCCGAGAGGATGGCCACCGCGATTCCCATGATGTACATGGAAAATGTGACCAGTCCTTTGCCGGTCGCGAAGAACATGCTGGCGAAAAAGGCGTAGATCGGCATTCTGGCCCCGCAGGACATGAATGGAATGACCATGATGGTCAGGCGGCGGTCCCGCTCATTCTCCAGGGTCCGTGTTGCCATGACAGCCGGTACGGTACAGCCAAATCCCATCATCATCGGAATGAAGCTGCGGCCGGAAAGGCCGAACTTTTCGAATATCTTATCCATGATGAAGGCGGCACGTGCCATATAGCCAGTGTCTTCAAGCAGTGTCAGAAAGAGGAAAAGGAGCGCGATCTGCGGCAGAAATGACAGCACGCCGCCGACACCGGAGATGATTCCGTCGATCAGCAGGGATTCAATCCAGCCAGGAGCTTGTGCTGCCGTCAGCCAGCGTCTGATCAGCGGTGACAGGTGACCGTCAAACAACTGTTCCAGAAGGCCGGTCAGCCGGCCGCCCATTGATTCATGAAAGGTGATCTGGAAAACAAGGAACATGACCAGGAGAAACAGTGGAATCGCCAGGAATCGATGGGTCAGCAGCCGGTCGATCCTGTCTGACCGCGATAACGCACCCGGCCGATGGCTGTGATGCAGAACCTGGTCGTGGATCTCAGCAGCCAAATGATACATCCGCTCGGTTTCTTCAGGGGTTTCCGCAGCAAAACGATGCTGCAGATCGATGGACGGATCAGGCAGCGGTCCGTCAGAAACTGCCGGACCGGAGGACAGCCTGTCTGTGGCTGAGTCCGCATTAACCGGCTGGGAATGATGGTGGGGCAAAGCCTCCGGCCATGCGGTATTTTCCCCTCTGCCGCGGCCGTATCGGGCACGACGGCCATGGCGGTGGCGGCCTTGTCCAGGATGTTCCGGCAATCGAGTGACGTGCCGGATCGCCGCCATCAACTCATCCATTCCTTCTCCCTTGCGGGCAGAAATCGGAATGACGGGGACCGCGAGGCGTTGTGCCAGCAGATCAACATCAAGCTGATCACCATGACTGAGAATTTCGTCCATCATATTCAGGGCAATCACCATCGGACGTCCGAGTTTTTTCAACTGCAGGGTAAAATAGAGATTGCGCTCCAGATTGGTCGCGTCAATGATATTGACGACGACGTCCGGCTTTTCTTCCACGATATAATTTCTGGTTACGATTTCTTCGAGTGAATAAGGAGAGAGGGAATAGATACCCGGCAGATCGATCAACATCAATTCCTGATGATGGCGGCGGATGTAGCCGACTTTCTTCTCGACTGTGACACCCGGCCAGTTGCCGGTTGTCTGCCGCGCGCCGGTCAATCGATTGAATAACGTTGTCTTGCCGCTGTTCGGGTTCCCGGCCAGCGCGATGCGGATACTCATATCGCCGGCTCCTCCTGCTCAAGTTCAACTGAAATCGCCCCGGCGTCTTTTTTTCGGATCGACAGGGAATAATTACGGATATTGATTTCCATCGGATCACCCAATGGCGCGAATTTTCTGACGATCAGCCAGGCTCCTGGCGTCACTCCCATGGCAATCAGCCGTTGATGAAGGGGACCGCTGCCTGCTATGGTTTTGACGATGCCGGACTGTCCTGGTTTCAAGTCGCTGAGTTGTCGGATCATAGATACCTCCCGTCTGGATCATGACAGGAAAACCGTAAAGTTAACCTTGGTTAACAGTTTACCGATAATCAGGCGACTGTCAAGATGCTGCAAGAAAAATTATATGAAATTCAGACAGAACGGGGGGTTGGCCGGAGCTTGTTCATGAACAACCGGTATCAGGACGAAACTGGGCCAACTGGTATTTTCGCAGAAACTCAGTAATACGCAGGCAGTCTTCCTCAAATTCACATTCAACCCGCAGCGTAATCGCCCGTGCGACTGAAAGAATCGTCGAAAAACCGACAAGGGCGGACAGCATGCTGTTCGCGACCAGACGATCGCCTTCAGCGGTCACAAACATAACGCGGCCGCGGCTCTGGTTGATCATATCGGTGAATTCTTCAACAATGGTTGCATCCATCGGTCATGCTGCCTCCTTTCCTGATGATCGGGCAGGCGTGAAGCTTTGCCTTTTTTATTGCCTTATTGTACACTATTGATTGATAAACGTCGATATGGAACCTGTCGAGTACGGCCGTTGCCAGTAAAACGGATGAGTGGAGGAGTTACCCTGTTTCTATTTATTGTCAGTCTCGTATTCTGCGCCGCGATTACCGGCCTGCTGCTCTGGCTTCTTCATCGGTCGCTGACAGCGAACCGCCGTCATGCGGCCAGACGCCCCGTCAGTTACCTGCTGCCGGTTTTCCTTTCACTGATTGTGGTCTGGTTTACGGCAGCGCAGACTGTGCCACGCATGCTTGATGCGGTTGCCCTGGCCGGACAGGTCAGTCATACGGAGGAGATCATACTCGATCAGGATGATATCCGCTGGCTGTCGTTTCGTCACAATGATCAGATTTTTCACTATAACCGTTGGCAGATGATGCCTGAAGCGGGGAAACGATATCGGATGCGTTTCACCCCATACAGTCTGTCTGTCCTGCGGCTGGAGGAAGTTATAGATGTCGCATCCACTCAACGTTAACGCTGCCCAAAACGGCGGCCTGGTCAATCCCCTATGGCGCTGACACCGTTTCGCTGGCGGCTTGTCGTATCTGATCTGGACGGGACGATGCTCGATCGACAGCAGACAATATCAGACGAAAACATCGCGGCTGCCGACCGGCTGGCCCGGGCGGGAATCGGACTGACCATCGCGACTGGCCGGATTGATCAGATGGCAGCTCTCTATGCCCGGCAGCTCAGCGTCAAACTGCCTGTCATTTCGTCAAACGGCGCTTTGATTCGTGATCCATCCGGTCAAACCATTGCCCGGCATGTCCTGCCGCGGGATCAGGCTGACTCACTTGTCGCCTGGCTGCTGGACAGGGAGTATGAGTTCATTGTATATAGTGAAGAAACGGCCTATTACCAGACGAAGACGCATCTTCTGCATTATTACCTTGATTACAATAGACAGGCCCGGCAGCACGGCCTGCCGGAGATCAGGCTGGCGCCTGTCCACCAGTTGTTGTCCGGTACGCCATTGATCAAAATGGTGGTTCATGCCGCGGCCGCAGATAAGTCGGCGGCTTTTCTTGAGCAGATCGCCGGACTGAATGGCTGTGCGGCGGTTCGTTCAACAGATCACAGCTTTGACATTACACCTGCAGGAGTGTCAAAGGGATCAGCTGTCCGTGAGCTGGCGCTGTCTCTGGGCATTGACCTCGACGATGTGGTCGTGCTCGGTGATCATCAGAATGATATTCCCATGCTGCAGATCGCGGGCCTGCCGATCGCGATGGGCAACGCGACAGCCACCGTCCGCCAGCTCAGCCGGCAGACGACGACCGATCACCACGAGCACGGATTCGCTTATGCTGTTGACCACTTTATTCTACGATGAAATGGCCGGGTCATGATATTTGGCCTTCAGCCTATAGCCAGGCGGGGATTGGATTGATAGGCTGAAACCGATCAGTGGCACTTGCCATGGAAAGGGGCAGCCGGATTCAATCAGGCCGGTGGCGGACATCATGCGTTTATCAACGATTCCACAGGACTCAAACAGCAAACTGAGCTTCTATATCGCGGCCAGCGATCAGGACCTTCTCACTCAGGTCAGCCGGATGATGGACCGGCAGGGACTTGTCGGACTGATGGATACGGCAGGCCGTGTCCACTATGTTGTGGACGGGCGGAAAGGATCCCCCTTTGCCTGCCGCAGGATTATGGATACAGCGGCATTGTTCGTTCAGGATGAAGGATCCGTCAGAGATCAGCTGATCAGCGCGCTTCTGCCGGTCATCCGGGCGATGCTTGGCCGTTACCGGATCAGTCCGGAGCTTAAAGGTTACCGTTATCTGAGGCATCTGCTCCTTCTGGCAGGTCAGGATGAGTCATTGCTCCGTCCGATCAGCAAGACATTATACCCGCTCATATCCGGCAAATATAACGTAAGTATCAGCCAGGTGGAGCGGGACATCCGCTATGCCCTGCAGAAAACGGAGCTGCGCAGACGTGGTCTGACAACGACCGCGGCCATCTGTACGTTGTATGATGAAATGATGGCAGATGCCAGCCACCTGTCGCTCAAGGCAAAACCCCCCGCTGCCGTTTCTGGCAACAGGGGGTCTGATTGATTTATATGGGTCCCTGGCTCATTTTCGCAGGACACTCACATGAAAGAAGATCAGCCGTTCACTTTGTCTTTAAGGCCTTTTCCAGCTTTGAAGACAGGGGCCTTGGAAGCGGGAATATGAATTTCCTCTTTAGTGCTCGGATTGCGGCCTTTACGGGCTGCGCGCTTGCGGACTTCAAAAGTTCCGAATCCGACGAGTACGACTTTTTCTTCCTTTACCAGAGCATCCGAAATGGTGTCCAGTACGGCGTTAATCGCGACTTCAGTGTCTTTTTTGCTCAGACGGGCTGATTTTGCAACGGCATCGATCAGATCAGTTTTATTCATGAGTATTGCCTCCTTATGGTATGTTCAAACCATATTATGATACCAACTACTGTATAGTGTCAAGTAAAAAGGCGAAAAAAGCCTGATAATACGGACTGTTTGTCGATTTTCAACGATCTTGGCAAGACAAAATTCCGGTCGGTGCAACCGTCCGGGAACAGGTAAATTGAGACATTGACAATAACAATGGAATCGATTAATATAGTGAATGCATTTCGCCTGTGTAGCTCAGTTGGTAGAGCATCTGATTTGTAATCAGACGGTCGATGGTTCGAATCCGTTCACAGGCTCCAGTTAAACGCAGGCGAAAGCCCTGCGTTTTTTTCTGCCATGATTCCGGTTGGCACACAGCTGCATGGCAGACCACGGGAGCAGCGAGGTTTGATGATGTCAGAAGCGTTGGATCATAACATACCAGTCACAATCTGGGGTCAGACATTCGAGGTCAGGACCCATCCATCACTGTTTTCACCACGATACGCCGACCGCGGAACACTGGCCATGATGCGGCAGATTGAGCTGCAGCCGGATGATACACTACTGGATCTTGGCTGCGGCTGGGGTCTGGTCGGTCTGGCTGCGGCGGGAATTCTCGGCGTTGACCAGGTGGTCCTGATCGATAACGATCCGGTTGCTGTCCGGATCGCGGCTGAAAACGCGGCCGAACTGCATCTGGAGAATCTACCGGTCATCCAGGCGGACGGACCGAGATCCGTGAACCGTCTGTTCAGCCATATCGTCTGCCATCCGCCGTACCACACGGATTTTTCAGTCGCCCGCCATTTGATCGAAGACAGTTATGAGCAGCTGCTGCCTGACGGCCAGCTCTGGCTTGTTGTGAAACGGCTTGAATGGTATCGCAGGAAGATGAGTTCAGTCTTCGGTGGCGTCCGTGTGATTCCGGTGGATGGATATTTCGTTCTGATGTCACGGAAGAGTGATCATCAGCGTGTATCCAAGCAGAAGAAGACAACCCGGAAGCATCTGAAAAAACTGGCTGCCCGTCCGGACAGGCAAAGCAGAATAACGCGAACAGAAAAAAAAGGCACCGGCCGCTGAGCCGGTGCCTCATGTTTCTTGTGAATGCGATCAGGCTTCAGCCTGAACATCAGCCTGATCGGCGATGAAGTCATTCAGTTCTGTCAGCAGCTGATCACAGTTGAGACCGTGAACCAGACAAGCTTCTTCGATGGTTTCTCCGGAAGCCATCACGCAGCCGATGCAGTGAAGGCCGTTACGGAAGAAAATCGGCACGGTATCACGGTGATCATTGAGCACCTCCGCGATATACATATCTTTTGTAATGGTCATATCAGTATCCTCCATCAATTAATTATCAGTTCAAAGCGGTTCGGCTGTCTGTGGCTGAGCCTTGGCATCAGGGCAGACATCACAAATCATGATACACCATTATAAACAACCTGGCAATGACCGCACAACGCTGTTCAGAATTTGTTCATGATCAGGCAACGACCATCCGCCATCAGATCGTCCCGGGTTTCGACGGTTTATCGAGCTGGTCCGGATGTTCCAGCAGCTGCTTGAAGCGGCGGATTGAACGGGCGTAATAAAAACCGTCACTGATCCGTTCATCAACGGTAAAGGCGAAATTCATCATGTCGCGAATCGTGATCTGACCATCTTTCATGACCTGCGGCAGTTTTTTGGTCACTCCCATCGTCATGAAGACGGACGTCGTCCCCCATTCATAGAGATGATGATAAGGTGCATCTACCTGGATACTGGCCAGATTCGACATGAAGATGCTCGAGTGCATCGGATCGGCTTCGATGACAAAGCGGGGCAGCCAGCCGTGATAATCAACCCAGGTCAGCAGGCGGACCAGTCCACTCAACAGAAAACGGGGCAGATTCATCAGATAATTGAGCCAATTGACCGCGCCGTGCCGCTTGTCTTCATTTTCCTTCGCCGCGACGCGAACCTGATGGACTTCATTCCTGATTCTCTCACTGACCGAAGTGAAGGTATCGTTTTCATCAAACTTCATGATCACGATCTCTTCCTTGGCATCGTCACGGAACTCACTCTTGACGACGAAGGCCACGCTGAACTGGTAGCGCTGATAGACGCGGCGGCCGACAATGAAGCGATTCATCTGGGGCCGCTCGACAACGGTCTTGACCAGCGCAGCCATGACGGCATGAAAAATCGTCGCGGCCGTGCTTTTATCGGCACCGTCTTCCCGGTTGCGACGATTGAGCCATTCTTTCAGGTCAGTCACATCGATTTCCTGAGTGAAATAGACAGCTGCTTCATTTCGTCCTTTCATGATGAACGGCAAAAAGCGCATGAACGGATCAATATTTTTCAGGTACCGGCCGTCTGAGCGTCCGAAGCGTTTCCTTTTCTCCATGCTGTTCTCCTTTGAGGTTTGCTGTTTGGCAGGTGCGGCCAGCCAGCAGCGGATGATGCACAATCAATCGGAACGACGGCCAGCAGCCGGTGTTCGGGAAGGCTAAACGACCAGGTTGACCAGGCGTCCCGGAACGACAATCACGCGGCGGACGGTTCGGCTTTCCAGCGCCGGCTCTGTACGCGGATCCGCCATGACAGCTTTTTCAATCTGTTTGCGGTCATCAGACGGGGAGATCTCCATACGGAACTTGATGGTACCGTTGACCTGAACGGCAATTTCAACTCGCTCCCGTACCAGTGCCTGTTCATCAAATTTCGGCCACATCTCATGGAATATGGAGGGCTGATGTCCCATTTTCTCCCACATTTCTTCCGCGAAATGAGGGGCGAACGGCGCGATCAGCCGAATCAGGTCCTCAATGACACCACGGACCAGTTCAGGCTGCGGCGGCTGCTTCTGAGCCGTCGCGTGGTTCAGCGCGTTGAGCAGTTCCATCATTCGGGATACGGATGTATTGAACTGAAACTTTTCGGCATCGATGGTAACGGCCTTGATCGCATGATGGCGAGCGTACTGAAGTTCACGCTCACTGTCTGTGCCGATCTGCCAGCGCCCGGCGGGTGTTTCGCGGTAGTCATCGACCAGACGCTCGATCCGGCTGACAAATTTGGCAATAGCCCGGACTCCGTCATCGCTCCAGGGGCCTCCCTCGGTGTAGGCGAACCCGAATGCCAGATAGAGACGGAAAACATCGGATCCGTACTGGCTGACATAAATGTCAGGTGAAATGGTATTGCCACGTGACTTCGACATCTTCTGGCCGTCGGCTCCCAGGATGGTTCCCTGATGGACCAGTGACTTGAACGGTTCGTCAAAACCCAGATATCCCATGTCCCGCAGCGCTTTGGTGATAAAGCGGGCATACAGCAGATGCATGGCCGCGTGTTCAGCGCCGCCGACGTATTTGTCAACCGGGCACATCCGGTCAACGATATCGCGGCTGAACGCTTCTCGGTCATTACGGTTGTCGGTATAGCGGAACTGGTACCAGGATGAGCAGACAAATGTGTCCAGTGTATCGGCATCACGTGTTGCCGGACCACCGCAATGCGGGCAGACCGTCTCGATGAATTCCGTACATTTTTTCAACGGTGATTCACCATCGGGCGTAAACTCGACATTGTAGGGCAGACGAACCGGCAGCTGATCTTCCGGGACCGGAACGGTTCCGCATGACTGGCAGTAGACAATCGGGATGGGAGTGCCCCAATAACGCTGCCGCGATACCAGCCAGTCTCGCAGCCGGTAGTTGACGCGGAGCTGGCCACGGCCTTCAGGTTCGAGTTCAGCCAGCATCGCATTGATTGCCTCGTCGGATGTCATCTCACTGAACCGGCCGCTGTCTGTCAAAATCCCTTTATCGGTAAACGGCAGATCATCAGCCGATTGATCGGCTGAACGAATCACACGCCGGATGGGCAGATCAAACTGTGTGGCAAACTCAAAATCACGCTCGTCATGTGCCGGCACAGCCATGACAACCCCTGTTCCATAACCGGCGATGACATAATCAGAAGTCCAGATCGGCAGTTTCTCACCGGTGAGTGGATGAATGGCATATGACCCGGTAAACACACCGGTTTTTTCCCTGACGGATGACATGCGGTCGATATCGGAGACACGTGAAGTTGTCGACTGATACTGCTCAACCTCATTTCGCCGCTCATCCGTTGTCAGCAGCCGGCAGACATCACTTTCAGGCGCGACAACAACATAGGTGACACCCATCAGGGTGTCGGCTCTGGTCGTAAAAACAGGGAGTTGGATCGTCTGTCCGGATTCATCGATGACAGGCTGACCGTTTTTTTGCGCACCGAATACAATTTCAGCGCCTTCCGACCGTCCGATCCAGTTGATCTGGATTTTCTTGGTTTTTTCCGGCCAGTCAAGCTGGTCCAGACCATCCAGGAGTTCCTGGGCATAATCGGTGATCCGGAAAAACCACTGCGTCAGATTCTTGCGGACCACATCGGTATGGCAGCGTTCACAGGATCCTTCAACGACCTGTTCATTGGCCAGAACGGTCTGGCATTGCGGGCACCAGTTGACCGGAGCGTTTTTACGATACGCCAGTCCCTTATGGTACAGCTGTAAAAACAGCCATTGATTCCAGCGGTAATAGTCCGGCAGGCAGGTCGCCAGCTCGGCGTCCCAATCGAACATGCCACCCATCTCACTGAGTTGTTTGCGCATGGTCTTGATATTGCTCAGTGTACTGTCCTGGGGATGGATCCCGGTTCTGATCGCGTAGTTTTCCGCCGGAAGTCCAAAGGCGTCAAATCCCATGGGCTGAAAGATTTCATAACCCTGCATTTTTTTCATACGGGCCCATGAATCGGCCAGCGCGTAGTTATACCAATGTCCTACATGCAAGTTGGCGGCAGAGGGGTATGAGAACATTTCCAGAACATAAAGTTTGCGGTCGATGCGATCCTGACTGAACCGGTGTTGTTTGGTGTCTTCCCAATAATCTTGCCATTTGCGGTCGACAGCGGCTGAATAGGCCATGATGATCTCCTCACTTTGTATGGTTTATGACGGTTAATTTTAGCAGATTACCCTTCATAATGCACGTTTCCAACCCGATAGGACGGAAGGGCTGGCCAAATCATAATCGGTTCAACGGAACCGTCCCTTGTTCATCGGTTTGATCTGTTTCAGGACGACTGACGGATGACGATCAGCAGAATGATGTGCAGCGGATAAAATAAATAGAAAAGATATTTGGTCCATCGGCGGGGAGGACGGCTGTCTTGGATCTGTTCGCAGATTAATACCGCGGCGATGGAAAATGTCTGAAGAATCGCCCAGTCGACCGGAACCTGCTCAATGAAAATCCGGTACGGCAAAAAGACGGCATTAACAACAATAAAAGCCTGCAAGGACCGCCGGTACAGTCGTTCAGGCGCAGTCTGTTCACGGACGATGTAGAAGACAAGAACCGTGACCAGGCCATATAGCCCGTAATCCGGCCGCAGCCAGATCGCGAGCAGCATCGGCAGCAGGATGAACAGGATTCCCAGAGGCAGCGCGATCCGCCGGTCCATTTCAATCCCGCCCGGGCTGAGTCGGACATGGAAGTGTGGATTGTCATCCCGCGCATGATTGCCTGAAGGGAGCGGCCGCAGACCGCCGATGACATCAAGGCTGGAACGGGAGGCCAGCCGCCAGCCGCTGATCATGACAATGGCCAGGGCGAATGTGACCAGAACATTGCTGCCCGACCAGAGAAGTCCAGCCCAGGCATAAGTCGTGCGCAGCAGGAATTCCGTGATGATCGCGAAAACTGACATTCTGATGAAATAGATCAGGGGATTACGGGTGCGAAGATAGCCGTGCGCGATACCAAACGCGAAAACAGGGAAAGCAAGACGGCCGACAATCCGCATGGAGGAAGCCAGCCCGTCCGGCAGCCATGGCTGCCAGTAATATCCGATGTGGTCGATCAGCATGAACAGACAGGCCAGTAATTTGAGCATCATGATCCTCTTGGCAGGGTGGAAAATTTGCAGATTTTCATTGATTATCTGCTTTTCCTATTGTATCATTGAAAAGCATGTAAACAAAGAACCGCCAATTGCCGGCAGCGGACCTGTCACTCAGACGGACCGGGCCGGCTTGGATAGTTTAATAATCAGTGAGGTAAAGCAATGGGATTGGGCATGGATATCGGAATCGACCTCGGCACAGCGACGGTGTTGATT
>RZZF01000163.1 GCA_009929975.1 Clostridia bacterium | reverse complement strand
GCGGATGTTCCGGCCAGTGTTGCTGAAGATAGGCGCGCAGGCTGCGCACGGCCAGATTGACATGGGTGTAGCGGCTGTTCTGAGCCACCAGAAGAATCGGATCGATCTCAGCCATGGCCCGAATCCTGGTGATGGGCACCATCGGCTGAATCGAGGATGACCGACCGGCGGAGCAGTGATTCTGGCTGCTCGGCCTGCAGGGTCGGCTGATTGTCCGCCGTTTCCAGCGGATTAACCCGGAAGCCTTCGGGCGAAACCGATATGATCCGGACCGCGCTGCCGGGACCGATGCGCTGGTCAGCCAGCGCTTTCATGTTCATTTCCTGACCGCGGTAGAGAACCCGGATCTGGCCGGCACGGTTCGGCCGCACACTGCGGATCACCCGGGCGGTGCGTCCGACCAGGTCGTGGTCACTGTCTCTGGCGATCAGTGAACGCAGACGGCGGCGCAGGATGCGGCGCAGGATCATCTGAATGATCAGCACGACGGCAAGAATAACAAAGGCAGCGATAAACAGCCCAATATAAAACGTGATGCGTTCCAGAATGTTTTCACCGACCATGTTCGTGGCGTCCGATCCTCATCTGTTAATGATTCTGTCTGATTATATCATGCCGGCCACCGTGCCGGGTATCGCGCCGGCTGCACGCCTCACGGCGACCAGGGCAGATTCCGGCCATAATAGATCTCATCCATCTCACGCATGATTTTCCGCGTGATCATCTGCGCTTCATCCGGGTCCAGCTCTGTCTGGGAATGGCCGAACAGATACTGGTCAAGATCAAACTGCTTCAGCCTGCATTTGGTATGGAAGATATTCTCCTGATAGACATTGACATCAATCGTATGATACTCATTACGAACCTGTTCGGGAATGAAATCCTGGATTGAGGCGATATCATGATCGATGAAAATCTTTTCCCCGGTCACTTCCCGCGCGAAACCGCGCACCCGGTAGTCGATGATCACGATATCGGCATCAAAACTCTGGATCAGGAAATTCAACGCTTTCAACGGTGAGATCTGGCCGCAGGTCGAGACATCGATGTCGACACGGAATGTCGCGACACCGCCGTCCGGATGATATTCGGGATAGGTGTGCACGGTGATGTGGCTCTTGTCGAGATGGGCCAGAACAATCTCAGGATTGGGGCCCGGTGTATTATCGAGCAGGTCACCCCGGGCAGTGCGTTCCTCGTCGAGGGCATGGTGGTCGCTGATCAGCAGCGTGACACTTGAGCCCTGAGGATAATAATCCTGTTTGGCGATATTGAGAATACGCGCGCCGAGAATCTGCGTGACATGCTCGAGGATCGCGGTCAGGCGCTCCGCGTTGTACTGCTCGTCAATGTATTCGATATAGGCGTTGCGATCCTCGATCGACTTGGCGTAGCAGATATCATAAATATTGAAACTGAGCGTCTTGGTCAGATTATTAAAGCCATGCAGTTGAATTTTTCCGTTTGCCATTCTTGTTCATTCCTCACCGGGTCCGACCCGTTTATGATGATCTGTCCGTGGTGGATCAGCGATCCAGCAGTTCGCGCAGTCCGGCTGGGTCTATGACCTCGACGCGGCCGCGTCCCAGCCGGAGCAGGCCGCGGTTTTTCAAATCGCCCAGCAGGCGGGATATGACCTCGCGCGCGGTGCCCAGTTCGACCGCGATCGCCTCATGGGTCATTCGGATCACCTGGGCATGTTCG
Organism: Clostridia bacterium; assembly: GCA_009929975.1. Lineage (GTDB taxonomy): Bacteria > Bacillota > Clostridia > Saccharofermentanales > UBA5734 > SLHU01. Next base: position 3,009 of record RZZF01000163.1, on the reverse strand, counting down.
GCGCCCTGGCTGAGCAGCCAGTCGATCAGCCGGCGGTCGGTGCGGTCAAACGCGACCGCTTCAAGGGTCTGCATCGAATTGAGCAGATGGCCGTAGAGCGTTGTAATCAGGAAATCCTTCCAAGCGGCGTTGCCGTTAAGAACCGTATAGTAGGTATCGACCGGCAGGAGAAACAAGGTGGCCTGGCTTTCCACCTGGGCCAGGGCGGGAAAATCCTCTCCGCGCAACTGGCAGGCGATCGAGACCAGGCAGGTATCACCCGGCCCGGTACGGAACAATGTCATCTCGCGGCCATTCGGTGATAATTTATACACACGCAGTGTTCCCGCCAGAACCAGCGGGATGTGGCGGCAGGTCTGGTTTTGCTGCATCAGCATCTGGCCGGCCGGCAGATCGACCACCTGGCCGGCTGAAAACAGCCGCTGCCGGTCGATCGAGGACAGATGACGCATGACGGGGAACAGGTCATCAATCTGTGCTATTTGAGTGTTTGTCAGCAATCGCGGCCTCCTGTTGATTGATCAATAATCCGCAGACAGTTTAACATAAAACGGCCTGGCTGCATGGAAATTCATGGCTGATTTCAGGACGGTTTCACTGCCGCGCTGTTTACAGGTGGTCAACCGCGGCCCGCTCAACCGGCAGCCCCCGCTGGTAAAGCTGGAAGAACTGGCGGAACCCGTCGACATCGCGGGGATCCGGCCGGGTGGTCTCTGTCAGCTGTCCGCTGAAAACCTCCTGGCGGAGAAACTGGTCCAGACTCAAGGAGTCTGAGGACCGGTTCATGAAGGCCGCCAGCAGGGCGATGCCCCAGGCGCCTCCCTCACCGGCCGTCTCCAGGATGACAATTGGCGTTTCGGTCGCGGCCGCCATGATGCGGGATCCGACCCCGCGGGTCTTGAAGAAGCCGCCGTGGCCGCGAATCTCATCGACCTGGACTTCTTCCTGGTCAAAGAGGATGTTCAGACCGGTACGCAAAACCCCGAGTGACGCGAAAAGTTGTGTGCGCATGAAATTGGCCAGATTGAAACGGCTGTCGGCCGGCCGGACAAACAGCGGGCGGCCTTGTTCAAAGCCGGTGATGTGCTCACCGGAGATATAGCCGTAGGACAGCAGGCCGCCACCGTCGGCATCCCCCTTGAGCGCCAGTTCAAGCAATGTGTCATAGACACGTGGTTTGGCGATGTCGATTCCGAGCGCCTGATTGTACTCAATGAACAGTTGGATCCAGGCATCATAATCTGAGGTGCAGTTATTGGCATGGACCATGGCGACCGGATGCCCATCCGGTGTCATGACCAGATCGATCTCCTCATGTACTTTTTTCAGCGGCTGTTCGAGCACGATCATCGCGAATACCGAGGTTCCGGCGGACACATTGCCGGTTCGGGGCGTGATGCTGTTGGTCGCGACCATGCCGGTACCGGCATCGCCTTCCGGCGGACACAGCGGGATACCCGAACTGAGCTGGCCGGTCGGGTCGAGGAAACGGGCGCCGCTTTCCGACAGTGTACCGGCATTCCTGCCGGCCGCGAGGATTCCGGGCAGCAGATCGCGGATCTGCCAGGGCAGCTGCCGTGCCTTGATCAGCTGGTCAAAGACATCCAGCTTGGCCTGATCAAATCCGCCGGTCGCCGGATCGAGCGGAAACAGGCCGGAGGCCTCACCGGTTCCCAGCACCCGCTGGCCGGTCAGCTGCCAATGGATATAGCCGGCCAGGGTGGTCAGATGGTCAATCCGGCTGACATGTTCCTCATGGTTGAGAATCGCCTGGTAAAGATGGGCGATGCTCCAGCGCTGGGGGATCGGAAAATCAAATTGCGCCGACAGTTCAGCCGACGCCTGGCCCGTCGTGTTGTTGCGCCAGGTGCGAAATGGGGTCAGCAGCGTACCGTCCGCGTCAAAGGCCATATAGCCGTGCATCATCGCCGAGACACCGATCGCGCCGACCGTGTTGAGCGTCACACCGTATTGCTCGCTGACCGCGTCAGACAGCGCACGAAAGCTTTCACGCAGGCCCTGATGGATCGAGGCAAGCGAATAGGTCCAGTACTGGCCATCGAACTCGTTTTCCCAGTCATGGCCGCCGGAAGCGAGTGGCCGGAAGTCCGGTCCGATCAGGACCGCCTTGATCCGGGTAGAACCCAGTTCGATTCCCAGGGCAGTCCGGCCCTCCCGAATCACGTTTGCGACGGTTTCTGTGGTCTGGCTCATTGATCTTCCTCCATCTCTCGCTGACACCGCGAGGGTGTTCTATTCTCCCAATAATTATATCAGACATTGCCCCTTTGGACTGATTGAAAAGCAGGCAACGACAAAACACCCCGCGGCGGCGGCCGCGAGGTGCAGAGGACCAGATTGAACAATCGAGACGAAAATGGATCAGATTCTCGCTTCGATTTCCTTTTTCAGGGCGTCTTTGGTCTTCACACCGATGGACTGGTGCAGCATCTGTTTACCACGGGTCAGGGTGACCGTCGGGATGCTCATGACCTGAAAGGCGGCGGCCAGATTCGGCTGCTCGTCGACATTGACCTTACCGACTTTGATTTTTCCCTCGAGCTCATCGGCCAGGCTGTCGATGGTCGGGCTGAGCATGCGGCAGGGCGCGCACCAGCCGGCCCAGAAATCGAGAAGCACCGGGACTTCTGACTGAACGACCTCGCGCTCAAAATTTTCTTCTGTTATGACCATTACTTTTTCACTTGCCATGTTCATGATTCCTTTCACATTTTTGTTTTGTCTTAACTATATCGGTCTTTGCGTTCTTCGACTGTGACGTAGGTCACTATAGTTTAACATGTTTAAAGGTACTTTCAGGCCTGGGTTAAATCAGGTTCTATGTGTCTGAGTCTGAAAGTACCGGAAGTCACGGATAATTCTACTTTGGTGAACCCTCCCCGCCTAAGCCAAGAGCTTAGACGGGGCTTCCCCTGCTTTAGGCAGAGAATTCGCTGTCGTTCGTAATGCGCAAAACTCAGAGTCTGGAAGCAAAAGAGCGTTCAGCTC